>NZ_JBFAXI010000034.1:0-93055 GCF_040680735.1 Streptomyces sp. NPDC051987
CCGGCGGCGGCCGACGGAAGCGGGTTCCCGGAGCGACGGCGCCCCGAGAACGCGGCACTGACCGAGCGCACCGCTCTCGACGCGGATCAGTGCTCGCGCGGGGCGGGCACCACGCGCTCCACCTCGGGGTGGATGGTCAGCAACTGGCGCATCGCCGACTCGGCCGCGGTTCCGTCTCCGGTGCCAAGGGCGTCGACGATCCGCGCGTGCTGGGCGAGGGACGTCTCGTTCGGCCGGTCGCAGCCGGTGACCGGGCCGCCGGACACCTGGAGGGCCGCCGACACGATGCCGGAGAGGTGCTCCAGCATGCGGTTCCCGGCGATCTGGATGAGCAGCGAGTGGAATTCGGCGTCGGCGCGCGAGAAGGTCAGCGCGTCACCCTGCGCCATGGCGTGGCTCATGATCTCGACCATGTCGCACAGGCGCTGCTGGACGTCCTCTCGCCCGTGCCCGGCGGCGAGCCGGGCGGCGAGCGGCTCGATCGTCCAGCGCAGCTCGCTGAGCTCACGGCGCTGGTCGTCGCGCTGCGGCCCGAAGGCCCGCCACTCGATGATGTCCGGGTCAAGGAGGTTCCAGTCACTGACGGGACGCACGCGTGTGCCGACATTCGGGCGGGCGCTGACCAGGCCTTTGGCCTCCAGAACCCGGAGGGACTCGCGGACGACGGTGCGGGAGACCTCGAAACGCTGGCCGATCTCCTCGGGGACCAGGGGGCGGTCCGCACCCAGGTCTCCGGAGACGATCATCTGACCCAGCTGCTGGACGAGTTGACCGTGCAGTCCGCGGCCGCGGCTGCCTGCGGCGCGGCGTCCCACACGGCCCAGCTCCGGCTCCGCGCCCTCCCAGGACGGCGAACCGACACGGTCGGCGGCGGGGACCTCCGCATAGGGGTAGCGGTCGAGTTCGCCCGGGCCGACCAGACCAGAGTCTGCGGAGCGAGCGGCGGTCATCATGGTGTGCGCAAGGGTACTCACGGATCCTTTGTCGGCGCTGCTTCCAACTCCCTTGAGGTCTTTGGTGAAAAGCACACGAAAGGGTGATCGCTCACCCCGTCGCAATTGACGCCTTATCGGAAGGAAATGGCCTTTCTGTAGGGAGTTGTGCACACGACGGGATCGCAAGCGTCCGATCCGCGGTCACCGGGGCCTCGTCCGCAAAGTACTGAACACATACGCGCAGACCAGTGCGACCAGCGACAACGCCAGCGCGCCCCCCATGGGTTGGGCCAGCACCCGGACCGCTCCGACCAGATAGCGCTCTCCCCCGAAGGGCCACTTCAGCAGGAGCGTCTCCCGCAACCGCATCGGGAGTCCGGCGGCCGTCCGCACCCCCGTACCCCGCACTGCCTCGTGTACGACGGGCACGACGAGCACGGGCACGGCGAGCACCGCCGCGAGGCCTCCGGTGGTGGACCGGAAGACGCCCGCCGCCAGTACCCCGGCCCAGGCGCAACCGACGATCAGCCCGAACCAACTCACGGTCAGCAGGGGCCAGTCGGCGGGAACCTGCGTGAGCTCCCGACCGTAGAGGAGGTAGAGCACTTCGGCGTCGCAGCCCACGGTGAGGAACGAGAGCAGTACCGCGGTGGCCCCGGAGACCAGCAGTTTCGCGGTGAGCAGCCCCAGTCTCCGGGGCACGGTGCCGCGGTCCGCCGCCAGCGCGGGGTGGCGGAACTCGTCTCCGAAGGCCAGCGCGCCCAGCAGACCCGCGCCGAGTGCCGCCGGGGGCAGCGGCAGCTCCCGCGGCCAGGCCGCGAACAGCCGGGCCTGGGGGGTGTGCCCGACCCGGGCCAGTAGCAAGGCGGTGAGCACGGACACGAGCAGAACGGCACCGCAGGTGAAGAAGCCGGCGCCGATCCCGGCAGCCCGGCGGAGTTCGTAGCGCAGGGGGCGGAGGGGACTGGGGGCGGGCCGTACGGAGATGGGGGGCGGAAGCGGGGACGGCGCGCCCAGACCGCCCGTGGCGCCGGCCTGGTGCGCGGGTCCGGAGCAAGCGGGCGGCCCACCTGCGCGGTTCTCCCCGGACACGTCGCGGTTCGATGGCTCGTCGACGGCGGCTTCGGCGGATGCGGACTGGGCCTCCGGTAGCGCGGGAGCTTCCAGGGGCAGCGCGCGGGTGGCGGACTGGGCCGCGGTGGCATGGCCGGGTACGGCGTGGGTCGCCGACTGGGCCGCCAGGGCGTCGAGGGCCGTCGGGCTCTCGACGGGCACCGTGCGGGTCAGCGGCTGGGCGGAAGCGGCGGCCGGCGGCTGGGCCGGGACGGCGGGCGCCGTCCTCGTGGCCCCGGCATGCCCGGAGGGCTCGGTGGCACCCAGGGAGGCCGACGTCGTGGCGAAGCCGGGCGCCGCCGAAGGCCTGCCGGCCGCCGGAGCGGACAACTGGTCGCCGGGGTGTACGGGGGTGGAGAACCCCCCGTCCGAAGTGACGGGCAGGAACGCGGCGGCCGAGTCGTCGGTGGGCCCCGCGGCGGTGCGGCAGGGCTGTTCCTCAGCCGCGCCCGGGGGCTCCGTGGTCACCGTCGGCCGGCCTCGACCCGGCTCCTGGTCGGCGGTGCGCGGCCGCTGTGCGGGGTTCGGGGCGTCCGTGGACAGCGGGCCGCTCTGCTCGGCCCTCGGCGCAGGGGCGACGGCGTGCGTGTCCACGCCCTGGCGCCGGTCAGCGCGCGGTGCGCCCTGCCGGCCCGCGGCAGGTTCCTCTCGCCCGCCCGGCTGCGGACGCGCCGGCCGGTCGTCCTCCCGCGCGACCCGCTCACCCTGGCTCGCCCCAGGTGGACGCTCGTGTGCCGACCGGTTCCCGTCCGCGGCGGCAGGCTCCCGGGGGTACGGTTCCCGAGGGTACGGCTCCCGCCACGCCGCCTCCGGTGCCTCGTACGCCGACGGCTCCGCCACGGCGGCGCCCGGCCCCATGTCGCCTGTCTCGTCCGCGAGCTGGTGGACCAGAATGCCGTGCCGGAAGGCGGCCTCGCCGACTTCGGCGGTCGTACTGCCGTACACGGAGAGGCGGTTACCGCCTTCCCGGACGACCTCCACCGAGCGGCGGCCCGCGCGCGCCTCCTTGCCGAGCACGGCGGCGAGCCGGTCGGCGTGGGGGCTGCGGACGGCCACGCGCGGTCGGAGCCGGGTGCGGGCGAACTCCCTGGCCTCCTGGTCCGCCACGAGCCTGCCGGTCTTCAGGGTGACGACCCGGTCGGCGGCGCGGGCGGCCTCCTTCGGGTCGGCGGTGGTGAACAGGACCGTGCCGCCCTGCGCCGCGTGCGCACGGAGCATGCGGTGCAGCCAGTGGGCCTCCCGGGTGGGCAGGCCGTCGGTGGGTTGGTCCAGCACGAGGGTGTGCGGGTCGGGAAGGAGGGCGCAGGCCAGGCCGAGTCGGCGGTCCATGCCGTGCGACAGCGTGCCCAGGCGCTCCTCGCACAGGCTGACCAGCCCGACCGCCTCCAGCACTTCGTCGGCGCGCCGGGCCGGTACCCCCGTCGCCGCGCACAGCATGCGCAGATGACCGCGGACGGATCGGGACGGATGACCGGGGACGTCACCGAGGAGTACGCCGACCTCACGGGCGGGATGGGCGATCCGGTGCAGGGGGCGGCCCCTGAAGTAGGTCAGCCCACGCCCCTGTTGGAGTTCGAGCATCAGTCTGAGCGTCGTGGTCTTGCCCGCGCCCGTCTCACCCAGGAGCGCGGTGACGCGGCCCGCGTCCGCTTCGAAGGTCACGTCGTCGACGGCGGGCGGGTGCGCCTTGCGGGGGTTGCTGGTCAGTCCGAAGGCCTGGATCACCTAGGGAAGATAGCGCGGAATGACCGTTTTTCCGGGTATAGGGAGTTTTGGCGTTTGCCGAGTTCGCGCGGTCGGACGGTCACACCTCGGGCCGCAGCATCGGCGGGTTGAGGAGCGTGGCCCCGCCGGCCCGGAACAGCTGGGCAGGGCGGCCGCCCTGACGAGTCGTCGTACCGCCGGTGGGGACGAGGAAGCCGGGCGTACCGGTCACCTTGCGGTGGAAGTTGCGCGGGTCGAGCGCCACGCCCCACACCGCCTCGTAGACGCGGCGCAGTTCGCCGACCGTGAACTCGGGCGGGCAGAACGCGGTGGCCAGAGACGAGTACTCGATCTTGGAACGGGCTCGCTCCACACCGTCGGACAGAATCTGGGCATGGTCGAAGGCGAGTGGCGCGACGGGCTCGCCGTCCCGGCCGTAGCCGCCCTGAGCGAGCAGTTCCTCCACCGGCGCCCAGCGCGCGTTGCTGGCGTCGCCACCCGCGCGCGGTGCGGGCAGATCCGGTGCCAGGGCGAGATGGGCAACGCTGACCACCCGCATCCGGGGGTCCCGCTTGGGATCACCGTAGGTCGCCAACTGCTCCAGGTGGGCTCCGCCCTCCTGGGCCGGCGCGTCGGGGTCGTGGGCCCGCAGCCCGGTCTCCTCCGCGAGTTCCCGCGCCGCCGCCTGCGAAAGATCCTCGTCGGCCCGCACGAAGCCGCCCGGCAGCGCCCAGCGCCCCTGGAACGGCGCCTCGCCCCTGCGCACGGCCAACGCGCACAGGGCATGGCGCCGCACGGTCAGCACGACCAGGTCCACGGTGACGGCGAACGGCGGAAAGGCTGACGGGTCGTAGGGCATGCGGTGATCATAGTCGTCTGCCTGACGATAAACACTCCCTTCGGTGGTCACTCCGACGGCTGATCCACTTTCCTCCGCCATGCCGCCCGTTCGTTCCGGCATGCGTTCGTCGCTCGATCGTCCTTTCGCCCCGGCCGAGACGTCGTACCCGCACGCCCTTCCGCCGGCGGCTCACCCGCCCAGCTGCCAGCGGTAGCCGCAGCGAGTGGAGTGCGCAGTTGCGCAAGGTGATGCGCTCGGTGCCGTCGGCGTGCCGGATTCGTTCCACGACGACGTCCGGATCCGGGCCTGCACGGCGAGCGGGTCGCGGCCCGCGACCCGCGACCCGCACCTGACAACGCGCGAGAAGCCGTCGACCCGCGCGGTAGAACCCGTCCAGGAGTTCCGCCACTCAGGTGAACGGGGACGGGCTCCTCCTGGTCACGCCCCTGCCTGCCGAAGCCGATCGGATTCCGGGGCGGTACGGAGTCGTTCTGACCGGTCGGCCGGCCACCATGGCAGGGGACACCCAGGTCCGGTGGACCGATCCGGTTGCCGTGGGAGGTGGGTCGGTCACGGCGCCGCTCGGCTCTGATGAGGCTCCGGACCCAGCGGCAGAGATCACCGAGCCGAGTTCGGCCGACCGCCGTCCACGACCGTCCCGATGTCACTCGTCCCCCTCGGCATGACCGCTCCCCGACAGCCCGCCCTCCTGTGCCGCTCCGCCGGCCCCTGCCGCGCTCCGCTCCGTTCGCTCCGCCGCACGCGTGCGCGTGCGTGTGCGTGTGCGTGTGCGTGCGCCGCCCGGCCTGGACGAATCAGGACCGCTCTGTTCCGAGCGCGCCTGCCGCGGGGAGCCTTCCGGCCTGGACCGTCGGGCGTCGGCGGCGTCCCCGACGCGCGGGGGGCGGCGACGGCGGGGACCGGAGGCAGGGACCGGCGCGCCGTCGGCTTCGGCACCCACTTGGGGTTCGCTCCCGGCCTCGGCATCCCGACGAAGCGGGGCGGCGTCGCCCGCCACTGCCGTGTCGGCCACCCGCGCGGGGCCGGTGCGGGCCGTCCGTTCCGTCCGCAGGCAGCGGCGGATCGACTCCGGGTCCAGGCCCTCGTTGCAGGCTTGGTGGAGGAGGCGGGCGAAGAGGTAGTCGGGGTCCGCGCCCAGGGCCATGGCCAGGGCCTCTCGTGCCTCCAGGTCGTCACCGGTCGACCAGGCGACCCAGCCCGCCAGGGTGAGGGGAGCGGCGGCATGTTCGCCGTACGGGCCGACGCAGCGACGGGCCAGGGCTCGCCACAGGCGCAGGGCGGGCTGGGCTTCGTCGCCCTCCATCCAGGCGGCAGCGCGGTCGCGGGTCGTACGGTCCTGCAGGCCGAGAATCAGCGTCGCCGCCTCGCCGTGGGAGACCAGCGCGTCGTCACGGAGGTCCGCCTGACGGGTACCGGACACGGGGTGGGCGGCGGCGTAACGGTGGATGACCCGCTCGGCGAGGGCGAGGGTCTCCTCGGCCACGTCCGCGCGACGGGCGTCGTCGAGAATGCGAGGCACCAGCGCCATTCCGGCGCTGTCCAGCGCGATCTCCTGCTCCTGCACGGCGCCGGTCTCCCAGGGTTGCAGCCGGGCCCGCAGCTCGCGCAGGCTGCCGCGCACCTGGATCCCGGCGTAGGTGGCCGCGGCCGCGAGCACGGAGGTGCCGGGCAGGCCCATGGGGGCGCCCTCGGGGGGACAGCATTTCTCGGCCGGGCAGCAGTATGACCAGAAGCGGCCGTCCGAGACGCACAGTGCCTCGATCACGGGCACGTCGAGCCGACCGCACTCGGTACGCAGCAGCTGGGCCAGCGGCGTGAGCCGGCGCATCACGTCCCGGCCCGATTCGCCGGGCGCCGGTTCCTGGCAGACGTAGGCGACCATCTGCTCGGGCCGGGCTCCCCGGCGCTCGCCGCCGGTCACCAGGCCGTGAGCGAGCTGGCGTGCGGCCGACTCCCAGTCGTCCGTGCTCGCGGGGATGCCGAGCCGGGCGCGGCCGCCGAAGCGGCCACGGCCGGCGCGGTCGTGCAGGGCCACCAGCACCATGCTGTCCTCGGGGCGGTACCCGAGCAGATAGGGCAGCGCGTCGGCCAGTTCGGCCGGGGTGCGCAGGGTGACCTGCGCGTCGTGGATGGATAGCCCGAGGGGGACCGCGCCTCGGGTGATGTCGCCGTTTTCGGAGGGTCCGGTGGTTTCGCCGTGATTCGTCATGCGCAGACGATCTCGCAGATCCGGTGATTCCGGTTTTGCCTGTGGATAAGTCAAATCAGGGACACGACAAAGCCGTCTCGCTGTCCACAGGCCCGCCCGGCTGTCGGTTCCGTCCTGTTGTATGGGACGCATGGAGCACACGAGCAACGCGGAACTCCGGGCCCGGGCGGACGCCGTCCTCGCCCGCCTCGTCGGTGACGACACGGGCGCCGCCCGGCTGCGCGAGGACCAGTGGCGGGCGATCGAGGCGCTGGTCGCGGACCGGCGCCGGGCGCTGGTCGTCCAGCGCACGGGCTGGGGCAAGTCCGCGGTGTACTTCGTGGCGACCTCGCTGCTCCGGGCGGCGGGCAGCGGGCCGACGGTGATCGTCTCCCCGCTGCTCGCGCTCATGCGCAACCAGGTGGAAGCCGCGGCACGGGCCGGCATCCACGCCCGCACCATCAACTCTTCCAACACCGAGGAGTGGGAGTCGATCCAGGCGGAGATCGCGGCCGGTCAGGTCGACGTCCTGCTCGTCTCCCCGGAGCGGCTCAACAACCCGGACTTCCGCGACCAGGTGCTGCCCAGGCTCGCCGCGGCGACCGGACTGCTGGTCGTGGACGAGGCCCACTGCATCTCGGACTGGGGCCACGACTTCCGGCCCGACTACCGGCGGCTGCGCACCATGCTGGCCGACCTGCCGCCGGGCGTGCCGGTGCTGGCGACCACCGCCACGGCCAATGCGCGCGTGACCGCCGACGTGGCCGAGCAGCTCGGGACCGGTGCCGCCTCGGACGCACTGGTGCTGCGCGGCCCGCTGGACCGGGAGAGCCTCAGTCTGAACGTGCTGCGGCTGCCGGACGCCGCACACCGGATGGCCTGGCTCGCGGACCATCTGGCCGAACTGCCGGGATCCGGCATCGTCTACACGCTCACCGTGGCCGCCGCGGAGGAGGTCACCGCGTTCCTGCGACAGCGCGGGCACACCGTGGCGTCGTACACGGGGAAGACGGAGAACGCCGACCGGCAGCAGGCCGAGGACGACCTGCTCGGCAACCGGGTCAAGGCGCTGGTCGCCACCTCGGCGCTCGGCATGGGTTTCGACAAACCCGACCTCGGGTTCGTGGTGCACCTCGGTTCACCGTCCTCCCCCATCGCCTACTACCAGCAGGTGGGCCGCGCGGGCCGCGGTGTCGAGCACGCCGAGGTGCTGCTGCTGCCCGGCCGGGAGGACGAGGCGATCTGGGAGTACTTCGCCTCGCTCGCCTTCCCGGCGGAGGACCTCGTGCGCCGCACCCTGGACGTCCTCGGCCGGGCAGCCGGACCCATGTCGCTGCCCGCGTTGGAGCCGCTGGTGGAACTGCGCCGCTCCCGGCTGGAGTCCATGCTGAAGGTGCTCGACGTGGAGGGCGCGGTCAGGCGGGTCAAGGGCGGCTGGATCGCGACCGGGCAGCCGTGGGCGTACGACGCGCAGCGGTACGCCTGGGTGGCCCGGCAGCGCGAGGCCGAGCAGCAGGCGATGCGCGAGTACGCGGCCACGCGGGACTGCCGGATGGAGTTCCTGCAGCGTCAGCTGGACGACGAGGGCGCCAAGCCCTGCGGTCGCTGCGACAACTGCGCTCGACCCCGGTTCACGGCCGACACCTCCGCTGCCGCACTGGACGCCGCTCGGGTCGACCTGGACCGCGCGGGCGTCGAAGTGGAGCCCCGCCGGATGTGGCCGACCGGCCTGCCGGCGATCGGCATCGATCTCAAGGGACGCATTCCTGCCGGTGAACAGAGTTCGGCGGGCAGGGCCCTGGGACGGTTGTCGGACATCGGCTGGGGCAATCGGCTACGACCTCTGCTCGCACCCCAGGCCGAGGACGCGCCGGTGCCGGACGACGTCGCCCGTGCCGTGGTCGAGGTGCTGGCCGACTGGGCGAAGGGTCCCGGCGGCTGGGCCCCCGGGGCGACCGAGGCCCAGCCGCGCCCCGTGGGGGTCGTCACCGTCGCCTCGCGCTCCAGGCCGCTGCTGATCAACTCGCTGGGCGCGCGCATCGCGGAGGTCGGCCGACTGCCCCTGCTGGGTTCCGTGGAGTACGCCGGCGAGGCGCCACGCATCTCGCGCAGCAACAGTGCCCAGCGCCTGAAGGCTCTCGACGGTGAGCTGACCGTGCCGCCCGGCCTCGCCACCGCTCTCGCCGAAGTCCAGGGGCCGGTCCTGCTCGTGGACGACTTCACCGAGACCGGCTGGACTCTGGCGGTCGCGGCACGCATGCTCCGCAGGTCCGGGGCGCGGGGGGTGTTGCCGCTGGTCCTCGCCGTTCAGGGCTGACCGGGCCCCTCATGGTTCGAACCGGGTGCGGGGTTCGGCGTACGCACGTGCCGCGCTCGAACGTCCCATGGGTCGCCGGACGCCTCACCGGGTAGGGATATATGGCACACACCATCAGATAACAGTCGGTGGCCCCATTTGCTCGTTGCCGCATCCAAGTTCGACAGGAAGAATTGAGGTCCGCTCCCCGCACGGCTCGTCCGTGATCCGGTTGGGCTTTGCTGCGGTGCGCGCGGCCCCGAATCCGTCTCGCCCGCTGTGTGGGCGCGTAGCCGAAGGGAGGAACGTGACCTTCGGATTCGCTCCGTCCTCGGCGGCGTCGTTCTCGACGTCCGCGTCCGCCGCGTCCGCCAGTCGTCTGCTTGAGCCCGCGGAGTGGGCCGACGCCGGAATACCATTGCTGCGCAACCCTCGTGAGGTCGTCAGCGGCCTGCATGCCCGGCATCTGCCGCGTCCCGGCACCGCGGTCGTCGCCGTTCTCGATCCGGAGGAACGGCTGTGTGCCAGCGCTTCCTTCGGTCGGCGCTCGGCCCCGGCCGACGGCTGGATGTTCCGCAACGTGCTGCTGGACCAGTTGCGCAGAGTCATCCCGCACGACCTTCGTCGCCGCACTCCCGTGCGGACAGCCGTGCTGCTCTACTGCCGCGAGGGCGACGCGCGTTGGACGGAGGAGGACGGTGCCTGGATGTGGGGGCTGCGGGACGCCTGCACGTTGCACGGGCTGCGCTGCGGGGCGTACATCACGCTGACCCACGACGGCTGGCAGGTGCTCGGCGAAGGCCGCGGTGGACGGCGGCCCAACGCCGACTCACCGCCTGAGCCCTTCGCCCTGTCGGAGGCCCCACCGCTGGCGCCGCGGACGGGAGGCGCTGCCTCCGAGGTACTGCGCCGCGCGGCCGCCCGCTGAGCCCCGGCCCAGGGCGGGAGCACCCGCCGGGCACGCTTCGCCGGGCGCCACGCCCCGGACTTGGCCTTCGACGTGCTCGGCGGTGGCGCCGCGCTCAGCGCCGGAGCAGAACTCGTCGCGGACGCCCCTCCGCCCCCGTTCGGCCGGTCACCTGACGGACCCCCGTCGGCCGGTCACCTGACGGATCCGGCCCGGTGCCCGCGCGCCGGATCTCTCGTTTCCCGCGTTTCCCGCCGAACAGCCGCTTCGCGACGGTCGGCGGCCCTTGCCCGTCGTCCGGGCACGACAAAGGGACCACTGTGCGAGTCACCACTGCGGCCTCTTCGGTACCTCCGGTGTCCCAGAGGCGCCGGAGGAAGCTCAGACGCCCGCGCCGAGCACCGCGTTGATGCGCTGCGGGTCGCCGCAGACGATCAGCAGGGCGCCGGCCCGGGAGAGAGCCAGGGGCAGGGCGGTGGCGGCGACGGCGTCGGAGCCGCCGTTGAGGGCGACCACGACCACGGAGCGGGTCGCGGCACGGGAAGCGACGGCGGCGTCCGCGTAGAAGACGTCGTCGCCCGCGTCGTGCTGGGCCCAGTAGGAGGCTTCGCCGAAGGACAGCTCGTGATCGGCCCACGGGTGCTGCGCGCCGGTGGTGATCACCAGCACGTCGCCGGGGGCACGACCCGAGTCGAGGAGCAGGTCCACTGTCTCCTCGGCCGCGTCGAGAGCGCTCTCGACGGAGGCCGGGATCAGCTGGATCTGCGGGGCCGCCGCTGCCGCGGCGGGGACGGCCGGGCCGGGCTGGCCTGGCTTGGCCACGTCACGCGGCGTTCGCTGCACCGGCGGCGTGGGCCGCAGAGGGCCGGGACGACCGGGACGCGACGGAGCCGCGGGGCGGGGGCCGGGTACGGGACGAGGGGTCGGCGCGGTACGGCCACTGGCCGGAGTGGCGCGGGGACCCTGGGCACTCTCGTGAATCTGAGGCTCCTCGGGAATGAGAGGCATGAGCTGATATTTATCAAACATTGGTGCAGGTCACGTGAACCGGGTGGCACAACAGTGCGACCGGAAGGTCAGAAATCGAAGCCGAGCTGACCCTCGATCTCCGGAACGCTTCCCTCCGCCCAGCTGCGGACCTTCTTGAGGTGCCGCCACTGGGGCAGCGCATCAAGATACGCCCACGACAACCGGTGGTACGGGGTGGGGCCCCGCTCCTCCAGTGCGGCCTTGTGCACGGGCGACGGGTACCCGGCGTTGTCCGCAAATCCGAAGTCTGCATGGTCGGTACCCAGTTCGGCCATCATTTTGTCGCGCTGAACTTTGGCGATCACCGACGCCGCAGCCACGGCGACACACGATCGGTCACCCTTGATGACCGTGCGCACCTGCCACGGGGCGCCGAGGTAGTTGTGCTTCCCGTCGAGGATGACCGCGTCAGGACGGACGGGCAGGGTCTCCAGGGCCCTGACCGCCGCCAGCCGCAGTGCGGCCGTCATCCCGAGGTCGTCGATCTCCTCCGGCGAGGCGTGCCCCAGGGCGTAGGCCGTGACCCACCCGTGCAGCGTTCCGGCAAGTTCGGTACGCCGTTTGGCGGTCAGGAGCTTGGAGTCGGTGAGGCCCTCGGGCGGTCGGCGAAGACCGGTGACCGCGGCACAGACGGTGACGGGACCGGCCCAGGCCCCGCGCCCCACCTCGTCGACACCGGCAATGACCTTGGCTCCGGTCGTGGCGCGAAGGGAACGCTCGACGGTGTGAGTAGGTGGTTCGTACGGCATGGCGCCCTTAGGGTACGCCGCGCCGATCCCCGAGCGACACCCCGGCTGCCCGACGATGCCGAAGACCGCCGGAGCCGTGGCTCACACCCCGCGCGACAGCAGCAGCGGAAGCACGAGCCGGTCGATCATCTCTTCGATCTCCCGGTCGCTCCATTCGCTTCCAGAAATCTTGTTGCGGTACATCATCATCGTCGGAATGACGTCAAGGACATAGCCGTTGAGCGCGTCGGCGCGCACCTCTCCGCGTTCGATCCCACGGGTGATGATGTCACCGATCAGCCGGATCGTCGGCCCCACGACCCCACTGAAGATCACGCCACGGAAACGTTCAACCTGTCGCTGATCGCATTCGTGAATCACCGACCGCAGCGCGAAGCCGGGACGGGAGAACATCGCGTCCCGGGCCTGCCGGCACAGGGCCAAGAGGTCTTCGCGCTCTGAGTCTCTCCAGCAGGCAAGGGGAAGCGAGGGATCGCAGAGCGAGGGGGACGCGAGGTGCGACGGCAGAGGGGGACTCGGCACACGACGCGCGGTTGAGTGAACGCGGGCGTTCACTGACAGCTTCGTGGCGGATCCATAGTGGCAACCTCTCAGCTGATACCGGATCAGAAACCAGGTGCCGCCCGTCGGCAGAGGCGCCCCGGCATCGCGCTCACCGTGACTGCCCCCTGCCAACTCATGGTGGTACTCGACGGAAGCGTTCGGCTAGACGCCGAAAGGCTCCGGGGCAGCTCCTCCAGGATGTAGCCGCCTCGGACCTCCGGCGGGGAAGCGGTTCGGCGCCTGCCACGGCCGGCCACCGGCCGGCACAAACGGCTCGACGGCCCCCCAGGCGGCGTCACTGACTCGCGCCGGGACCTTCTCCGGCGCCGCGCCGCGCCGCCGTCGCACACGGTCCGCACGGTCCGTTGCCGATGTCAGCCGTTCACTCGCCGGCGCCGATCCCCGTGGCCGCGGGCACCCATTCCGGCAGTGCCTCCGTCCAGTCCGCCCATGCGGTCGGCGGCGCGCCCGCCGTCGCGCCCGCGAGCACGCCGCCCACGATGGCGCAGGTGGTGTCCACATCGCCGCCCACCTGTGCGGTGGCCCAGAACGCCGTCTCGTAGTCGCCAAGGGCGCGGGCCGCCGACCAGAGGGCGAAGGGAACGGTGTCATGGGCGGTCGTACGCCGTCCGCAGCCCAGGACGGCCGCGACCGTGCCGGGGTCGTCGTAGTCGAGCATGTCGCGGGCGCGCCGCAGGCCCTGGCCGACGGCGCTCCTGGGGACGAGGGCGACGACCCCGTCCAGAAGTGCCTTGGGACCCGGCGGGCCGCCGGGCGCGGCCGTGAGCGCCGCTGCGGCCGCCACAGCCATGGCACCGACCACGGCCTCCCGGTGCTGGTGCGTGGGGTAGGCCGAGATCTCGGCCTGGTGGGTGGCCTGCTCCGGATCGTCCGCGTACCAGGCGCCCAGCGGCGCGATCCGCATCGCCGCGCCGTTGCCCCAGGACCCCTGTCCGTTGAAGAGTCCGGCGGCCAGCTCGCGCCAGTCGCCGCCCTCCCGGACGAGGCGCAGCAGGCGGTTGACGGCGGGGCCGTAACCCCGGTCGAAGTCGTGGTGCGTGGCGAAGGAATGGGCCAGCGCGTCCTGGTCGACGCGCTGGTGGGCGGCCAGGACGGCGACGACGGAGCAGGCCATCTCGGTGTCGTCGGTCCACTGCCAGGGTGCCGGAGGCAGCTCCCGTCGCTTCAGCAGCGGGTAGTTCTCCGGCACGAAGAACTGCGAGCCCAGCGCGTCGCCGACGGCGAGTCCGCGCAGGCTGGCCAGGGCGCGTTCCAGGCGCCCTGGGGCCGGGGATTCGGGGGAGGAGGTCATCACGGCCAGCCTAGCCGCTCATCCAGTAGGGCTCCGGGTCCCGCCAGCGGTCGAAGGGCTCGTTGAGCGTGTACTTCCCGTCGTCCCCGAGCACGAGCATCCTCATCTCGGCGTTCCCCGGGTTGGAGAGCGATTCGAACTCCGCGACCGTCCAATGGAACCAGCGCATGCAGAACAGCCGCATCGCCAGGCCGTGGGTCACCAGGAGCACGTTGGGCGGGTGGTCCGGGGCCTCGAAGCTGCGGAACAGGCTTTCCAGGAAGCCGCCGACGCGGTCGTACACGTCGGCACCGGACTCCCCCTGCGGGAAGCGGAAGAAGAAGTGCCCGTACGCGTCCCGGTACGCCTTCTGCAGCCGCACGTCGTCGCGGTCCTGCCAGTTTCCCCAGTCCTGCTCGCGCAGCCGTGGCTCCTCGCGCACGCGTATGAGATCCGGGTCGAGGTGGAAGGCGCGGAGGGTCTCGTGGGTACGGCGGTAGGGGGAGACGTACACGCTGACGCGCTCCCGGCCGAAGATCTCCCGGATGCGTTTTCCGGTCTCCTCCGCCTGTCGCCGGCCCCGCTCGGTCAGGGCCAGCGCGTGGTCGGGTTCCCGCTCATACACGGAGTCGTCGACATTGCCGGTTGACTCGCCGTGCCGGACAAGGACGATGCGCCGTGGTCGTGCCATGCCAAAACCCTAGATCGAGTGACGAAAAATCGAGCACTCGGACGGGCTCCATACAGCGCAGGTCACACCCGTCATGGGTTTGCTTTTCAAACGATCCAGCTCGGTTCGAGCTCCACGATGTCGCCCGTGAGGGCCGCGATGTCGGCCTCCGTCTGGGCGCGGAGCGCCAGCCGCTCCACCCGTTCGGTGCGGTACTTGCCGTGCTCGGCGGCCGACCGCCACATCGAGAGGATCATGAACTCGTGCTCCGGAGCCTCCGCGAACATCCCGCGGATCATGCCTGGCGAGCCCGCCATCGCGGGGTTCCAGACCTTCTCCTGCATCAGCGTGAAGTGCTCGACGCGCTCCTCGTGCACCCGGCAGAGCGCCACCCGGACGAGGTCGCTGTCCGTGAACCGTGGTTCGAAGCCGGTCTTCACGTCGAACCGGTACTCGAACAGCTTGACCTGCTGGTCCTTGTACGTGCCGGACTGGGACGCGGCCAGGCGGTCGTGCGAGCGCGCCATGAAGGAGTCGTAGAAGGCACGGCTCTCCCAGAAGGCGAAGATGTGCGCCACTCCAGGTCGCTGTCGACTCCAGCCCCCGCCCTGTCCCCGAAATCCCGGCTCCCCCGGAAGCCCCGCCCATTTCCGCTGCCCCCGCTCGAAGCCGCGGCGGTCAACCACGGTGCAGCGAATCCACTTGACCAGCACCGCGCCATCGTAAGGCCATGGGGCGTGGCGTTGGTCACGCTCCGGCTGAGATCACCCGCGCATGCGCCCCCGCGCGCATGGCACGATGGACAAAGAGCCTTGGCAAACCATCAGTTGGGGTAGTGACCTCTAGGGGGAAGGGGACGCGTGGTGAGCGGTTTCAGCAAGGCGATCCGCAAGGTCGAGGTCGCGGTGAAGTGGGATCCGAGCCCTTCCGGGCAGCCGCCCACCGATCTGGACGTCATCGCCGGGACGTTCACGACGGCCGACCCGTACGGGGCTCCGGCCTATCTCGTGCACTTCGACAGCCGTTCGCCCGACGGCACGATCTTTCTCAACCGGGACAGTCAGGACGGCAAGGGCTTCGGCTGGGACGAGGTGATGACGCTCGAACTGGACCGGCTCTCGACCAGGTACACGCGGGTGGTGGTCGGAGTGGTCATCCAGCAACGGCCCACGCACCGGACGTTCGTGAACGTCCTGAACCCGGCCGTCCGCGTCCGGGAAGGCTACACCGTGCTGGCCGAGGACGACTTCGGCTCGGTCCTCGGGGCGACGGCGGCCACCGTCGCGGAGTTCGTGCGCGACGGCTCAGGCGACTGGAGCTTCCGCCCCGGCCTGCACGGCTTCGAGGACGACCCCGTGGTCTTCACTCAGGAGATGGGCGGACTCGGCCGTCCCTGAGGGCGGACGACCGCCCGGACCAGGCACACGGTAAGGGGCGCCGGCCATGGCCGGCGCCCCTTACGTCATGTCACATCGAGTTCGTCAGCTGCAGCCGCTGGTCGAGCCGCAGCCCTCGCAGATGTAGCAGGAGCCGGCCCGCTGCATCTTCGTACCGCAGGAGAAGCAGAGCGGTGCGTCGGCCTGGATGCCCAGCTGCATTTCCACCAACTCGGCGCTGGTGTGCGCCTGCTTCGGGGCGGGCTTGGCCACCTCGGCCTTCGGGGCGGCGACGGCCTTCAGTTCCTGGGCACGCGGCGCCGACTGGGCCAGGCCCTCGACGTCGACCTCGTCATCGTCGATGGACGGCTCGTACGAACCGGTCTCCAGGTGCCGCTGGCGCTCCTCGGCGGAGTGGATGCCGAGCGCGGAGCGTGTCTCGAACGGCAGGAAGTCCAGTGCCAGGCGCCGGAAGATGTAGTCGACGATCGACTGCGCCATCCGCACGTCCGGGTCGTCCGTCATACCGGCCGGCTCGAAGCGCATGTTGGTGAACTTCGAGACGTACGTCTCCAGCGGCACGCCGTACTGGAGGCCGACGGAGACCGCGATGGAGAAGGCGTCCATCATGCCCGCGAGGGTCGAGCCCTGCTTGGACATCTTCAGGAAGACCTCGCCCAGGCCGTCGTCCGGGTAGGAGTTGGCCGTCATGTAGCCCTCGGCGCCGCCGACGGTGAAGGACGTGGTGATGCCGGGACGACCCTTCGGGAGGCGCTTGCGGACCGGGCGGTACTCGATGACCTTCTCGACCGTCTCGCGGATGGTCGCCTCGGTCTTCTCGGCGATCTCCTCCTTCTCCTTCTCCTTCGTCTTGGCGGAGAGGGGCTGGCCGACCTTGCAGTTGTCGCGGTAGATCGCGAGCGCCTTGACGCCGAGCTTCCAGGCCTCGAAGTAGATCTCCTCGACCTCCTCGACGGTCGCCGTCTCCGGCATGTTGACCGTCTTGGAGATGGCGCCGGAGATCCACGGCTGGATCGCCGCCATCATGCGGACGTGGCCCATCGGGGAGATGGCGCGCTCGCCCATGGCGCAGTCGAAGACCTCGTAGTGCTCGTGCTTGAGGCCGGGGGCGTCGATCACATTGCCGTTCTCGGCGATGTGGGCGACGATCGCCTCGATCTGCTCCTCCTGGTAGCCCAGGCGGCGCAGGGCCTGCGGGACCGTGCCGTTGACGATCTGCATGGAGCCGCCGCCGACCAGCTTCTTGAACTTGACCAGGGCGAGGTCGGGCTCGACGCCGGTGGTGTCGCAGGACATCGCGAGACCGATGGTGCCGGTGGGGGCGAGCACGGATGCCTGGGAGTTACGGAAACCGTTCTTCTCACCGAGGCGCACCACGTCCTGCCAGGCCTCCGTGGCGGCGGCCCAGACCGGGGTGTCCAGGTCGTCCATGCGGACGGCCGCGGTGTTGGCGTCGGCGTGCTGCTTCATGACGCGGTTGTGGGCGTCGGCGTTGCGGGCGTAGCCGTCGTACGGGCCGACGACCGCGGCGAGCTCGGCGGAGCGCTTGTACGCGGTGCCGGTCATCAGGGAGGTGATGGCACCGGCGAGGGCGCGGCCGCCGTCGGAGTCGTAGGCGTGACCGGTCGCCATCAGCAGCGCGCCGAGGTTGGCGTAGCCGATGCCGAGCTGGCGGAAGGCCCGGGTGTTCTCGCCGATCTTCTGGGTCGGGAAGTCCGCGAAGCAGATGGAGATGTCCATCGCGGTGATGACCAGCTCGACGACCTTGGTGAAGCGGTCGACGTCGAAGGACTGGCTGCCCTTGCCGTCGTCCTTCAGGAACTTCATCAGGTTCAGCGAGGCCAGGTTGCAGGACGTGTTGTCCAGGTGCATGTACTCGCTGCAGGGGTTCGAGCCGTTGATCCGGCCGGACTCCGGGCAGGTGTGCCAGTGGTTGATGGTGTCGTCGTACTGGATGCCCGGGTCGGCACAGGCCCAGGCCGCCTCGGCCATCTTGCGGAACAGGCTCTTGGCCTGGACCTTCTCGATGACCTCGCCCGTCATCCGGGCGCGCAGCCCGAAGTCGCCGCCCTGCTCGACCGCCTTCATGAACTCGTCGTTCACGCGGACGGAGTTGTTGGCGTTCTGGTACTGGACGGAGGTGATGTCCTCGCCGCCCAGGTCCATGTCGAAGCCCGCGTCGCGCAGGGCGCGGATCTTCTCCTCCTCCTTGACCTTGGTCTCGATGAAGTCCTCGATGTCGGGGTGGTCGACGTCGAGGATGACCATCTTGGCGGCGCGCCGGGTGGCGCCACCCGACTTGATGGTGCCGGCGGAGGCATCGGCACCACGCATGAAGGAGACCGGGCCGGAGGCGTTGCCGCCGGAGGAGAGGAGCTCCTTGGAGGAGCGGATCCGGGAGAGGTTCAGGCCGGCACCGGAGCCGCCCTTGAAGATCATCCCCTCTTCCTTGTACCAGTCGAGGATCGACTCCATGGAGTCGTCGACGGACAGGATGAAGCAGGCGGAGACCTGCTGGGGCTGCGGGGTGCCCACGTTGAACCACACGGGGCTGTTGAAGCTGAAGATCTGGTGCAGGAGGGCGTACGCCAGCTCGTGCTCGAAGATCTCGGCGTCGGCGGGCGAGGCGAAGTACTTGTGGTCCTCACCGGCCTTCCGGTACGTCTTCACGATGCGGTCGATCAGCTGCCTGAGGCCGGTCTCGCGCTGCGGGGTGCCCACGGCACCACGGAAGTACTTGCTGGTGACGATGTTGACCGCGTTCACCGACCAGAAGTCGGGGAACTCGACGCCACGCTGCTCGAAGTTGACCGAGCCGTCGCGCCAGTTGGTCATGACGACGTCACGGCGCTCCCAGCTCACCTCGTCGTACGGGTGCACGCCGGGGGTGGTGTGGACGCGCTCGATACGCAGTCCCTTGCCGGCCTTGGTGGCCTTCGCGCGGGAACTCCGTGCCGGACCGCTCGCCGTCTCTGTCATGCCGCCTCCCTGTACGGGCTAAAACGCCCTGAAATGCCACGATGTTCCCGTGACACGCTGTTCTGTTCTCACGTCGCGGGCGCCTTCGGCCGCCGCCCGCGACAAGTCCTGGATCACCGCCCGACCACCGGATCCGGGTCCTCCGCCCGGTTCCGGTCCGCCCGTCAGCCGGCGATGTGAACGGGTGCGGGCGCCTGCGCGGCCCCGCCTGGCCCGTGCTCGTCCTCCTGGCTCCCCGCTCCCGCGTCCTCGCCGTCCGCGGCCGGGTCCTGCGCGGCCTGCCTGAGCTCCGCGATCGCGGCCTCGAAGTCATCGAGCGAGTCGAACGCCCGGTAGACGGAGGCGAATCGCAGGTAGGCGACGAGGTCGAGCTCCTGCAACGGGCCGAGTATGGCCAGCCCCACGTCGTGGGTGGTCAGCTCGGCGCTTCCGGTGGCCCGCACCGCCTCCTCGACCCGCTGGCCGAGCTGGGCGAGCGCGTCCTCGGTGACAGGCCGCCCCTGGCATGCCTTGCGCACACCGTTGATGACCTTGGTACGACTGAACGGCTCGGTGACTCCGGACCGCTTGACCACCATGAGCGAGCACGTCTCCACGGTCGTGAAACGACGGGAGCAGTCCGGGCACTGGCGGCGCCTGCGGATCGACGTGCCGTCGTCGGTCGTACGACTGTCGACCACGCGGCTGTCGGGGTGCCTGCAGAAGGGGCAGTGCATGATCTCCAACCCTCCTCACAGCAGACTCAACAGCCTCACTGGGCCACACGGACCCCTCGAAGCAGCCCCAAGCATAGGCGATCTCAGAGGAGCCGGGGACCCGGGGGACCACAACTTGTGGGCTGCCGTAGCAAGCCAACCACTAGATGTGGTGATTGGCTGATACATCGCCAGGTCGCGCGTGTCGCACACGTACCGCTGCGGCGGATACGGAGATACCGTGGGCGCCACACGGAGGTCGCGTGCGACTCCAGCGCAGATGGGGACGGACCTCCCGGTCGGCGAGGGTCCGGATGGCACACTGGGCACACCCACAAAGCCATCGGTCCGGCGGTGAAGGGTACAGCAATGGGTCCTTTTGCCCGCCGGGTACCGCGTGAGCCATACACCCAGACATGTGATCACGTACGGTGAACCGCGTTTTTTCACTCGAACGTGTGTTTGGCGCAACCTTTCGAAAGCAACTACCGTTGTCCAGCAGGGAGACCATCGAGAGGGGCCGACGTGACCACGACCGCAGACAGTGCCACCATCACCGCCCAGGACCGCTCCCAGGGCCGACTCGACCCGGTGCATGCCATGAACGAAGCCGTGAATCCCGAGGGACACAAGCGTTCTCTGCCGGGCCGACCTCCAGGCATCCGGGCGGACAGCTCGGGCCTCACCGACCGGCAGCGCCGGGTGATCGAGGTGATCCGGGACTCGGTGCAGCGACGGGGTTACCCGCCGTCGATGCGGGAGATCGGCCAGGCCGTCGGCCTGTCGAGCACGTCCTCGGTGGCACACCAGCTGATGGCACTGGAGCGCAAGGGCTTCCTGCGCCGCGACCCGCACCGCCCGCGCGCGTACGAGGTGCGCGGCTCGGACCAGGCAGTGTCCGTGCAGCCCACGGACACCGCCGGCAAACCCGCCGCGTCCTACGTCCCGCTGGTCGGCCGGATCGCCGCCGGTGGGCCGATCCTCGCCGAGGAGTCGGTCGAGGACGTCTTCCCACTTCCCCGGCAGCTGGTCGGTGACGGCGAGCTGTTCGTGCTGAAGGTCGTCGGCGACTCCATGATCGAGGCCGCGATCTGCGACGGTGACTGGGTCACCGTCCGCCGCCAGCCGGTCGCCGAGAACGGCGACATCGTCGCCGCCATGCTCGACGGCGAGGCCACCGTCAAGCGCTTCAAGCGCGAGGACGGCCACGTCTGGCTTCTCCCTCACAACGCGGCCTACGAGCCGATCCCCGGCGACGACGCGACCATCCTGGGCAAGGTCGTCGCGGTACTGCGGCGCGTGTGACGCCTGCGGCGGGCGGCCCCACCGCCCGCCCTCCGATCGGGCCCCGGAACCCCTGCGCCGGTTCCGGGGCCCTGTACTGTCCCGGCCCGGCGACCACCCGCTGCGGGACCCCGTGGGCCACCTGGGCCGCGGGGGATTGCAGAGGCAGGCGGGCTCGCGGGGACGCTTGGCACGCAGGGGCCGCCGCATGGCATCGCATACGGCCGCGGGCGGCCTGAGCGGTGCGGGTCAGGCCGCCCCGATCACTCCGCCTCCGACTCGGCCTCCGACTCGGCCTGCCGTGCCGCCGCGTCGATCGCGGCCAGCGATTTGCGGACCTGGTTACGGTCCGTGGTGTACCAGAAGTCGGGCAGTGAGGACTTGAGGTAGCCGCCGTATCGCGCGGTGGCCAGCCGCTGGTCGAGCACGGCGACCACGCCGCGGTCCCCGGACGCGCGCACCAGCCGGCCGGCGCCCTGCGCCATGAGAAGCGCGGCGTGGGTGGCGGCGACCGCCATGAAGCCGTTGCCTCCGGCGTCCTCGACGGCCTTCTGCCGGGCGCTCATCAGTGGGTCGTCCGGACGCGGGAACGGGATCTTGTCCATGACGACCAGCTGGCAGCTGGGTCCGGGGACGTCCACGCCCTGCCAGAGCGACAGCGTGCCGAAGAGACAGGTTCTGGGGTCGGCAGCGAAGTTCTTGATCAGTTCGCCGAGAGTCTCCTCACCCTGCAGCAGGATCGGAAACTCGGGAATGCGGACGCGCAGTTCCTCCGCGGCCTGCTGAGCGGCCCGCATCGAGGAGAACAGGCCGAGGGTGCGGCCGCCTGCGGCCTGGATCAGCTCGGTCAGTTCGTCGAGCATGTCTGCGCGGTCGCCGTCCCGTGCGGGGCGCGACAGGTGCTTGGCGACATACAGGATGCCCTGTCTCGGGTAGTCGAAGGGCGAGCCGACGTCGACGCCCTTCCACTTCGGGAGGTCGTCGCCCTCGGTGCCCTCCGGGGCGAGGCCCAGGGAGGCGCCGACGCCGTTGAAATCGCCGCCGAGCTTGAGGGTCGCCGAGGTGAGGACGACCGAGCGGTCCGCGAAGAGCTTCTCCCTGAGCAGGCCCGACACGGACATCGGGGCGACGCGGAGCGAGGCGCCGAACCGGTCGTGGCGTTCGTACCAGACGACGTCCCATTCGGAGCCGTTCACGATCCGCTCCGCGACGTCGTGCACGGTCTCCACGGAGGCCAGCGCCTGTTTGCGGACCGCGTCCTCGTCCTGGACGGACTTGTCGCGGGTGGTACCGAGCGCGGAGATCACGGTGCGAGCCGCGTCCCTGAGCGCCGCCAGGGCGTAGCCGAGATCCTCCGGAATCTCCTCCAGACGGCCCGGCAGAGCCAGCTCCATCAGCCGCTCGAAGCCCTCCGCGGCGGTCTGGAGCTGGTCGGCGGCCTTCTCGTCGACCAGCTTGGCGGCGCGCCGGACCGCGCGGTTGACCTGGCCCGGGGTGAGCTCGCCCGTGGCGACGCCGGTGACCCGGGAGACCAGTTCATGTGCCTCGTCCACGATCAGCACCTCGTGCTGCGGGAGTACCGGGGCGCCCTCGATGGCGTCGATCGCGAGCAGGGCGTGATTGGTGACGACCACCTCGGCGAGCTTCGCGCGCTCTCGGGCCATCTCGGCGAAACACTCGGCGCCATAGGCGCACTTGGAGGCGCCGAGGCACTCCCGGGAGGAGACCGAGACCTGGGCCCACGCCTTGTCGGAGACGCCCGGCGTGAGGTCGTCGCGGTCGCCGTTCTCCGTCTCGTCGGCCCAGTCACGCAGTCGCAGCAGGTCCTGCCCGAGCTTGCTGGTGGGCGCGGCCGCCTCGAACTGGTCGAAGAGGCCCTCCTCCTCGTCCTGCGGCATGCCCTCGTGCAGCCGGTGCAGGCACAGGTAGTTGGACCTGCCCTTGAGCATGGCGAACTCCGGGCGCCGGCGCAGCAGCGGGTGCAGGGCGTCGACGGTGCGCGGCAGATCCCGCTCGACGAGCTGTCTCTGCAGGGCGAGGGTCGCCGTCGCCACGACGACCCTCTCCCCGTGAGCGAGCGCGGGCACCAGATAGCCGAGCGACTTTCCGGTGCCGGTGCCGGCCTGGACCAGCAGGTGGGATCCGTCGTCGATCGCTTCTGCGACCGATTCGGCCATGGTCACCTGGCCGGGGCGCTCCGTGCCGCCGACAGCTGTGACAGCGGCATGCAGGAGTTCGGGGAGTGAGGGCTTCGTCATAGCGCGACCACCCTACGACCCGGCGCTGACAATCGGGCGATCAAGGCGGGGCCGGTGGGTGGGATCACGCCGGTGACTCCTGGGCGGGCGGGTCAGGGGCGACGGGCCTGCCACGGGCCTGCCACGGGCCGGGCCGCTCGGAATCTCGCTCGGAATTCCGCTCGGAACTTCTCGGAATTCTTCCGGACGGCCGGGAACTCGACCGGTCGCCGCTTCGTACTACATGTGTACGTGCCATTACTCAGCGCTACATCAGATGACGTAGGGACCGGTCCCGGATCATGAGGGCGGCCCGTTTGCCAGGCAGGTCGACCTCGGCGGCGTAGCGGAAGCCCGCGTTGAGGAAGGCGGCCACGGAGGGGGTGTTATGAAGATCGGGTTCCGCGATGACCCGCGCACAGCCGGGTCGGCGGTCGAGTACGAGATCGGCCACGGCTCTGAGCAGGGCGGACCCCAGTCCCCGGCCCCGGTCGGCGGCATCGCCGACGAGAAGGTGGAGACCGGTGTCGTGCGGGCGGGCGGGATAGTGGCGGGCGAGCGGATCGAGGTCGGCTCGATAGATCTCCCAGTAGCTCATCGGGGTGCCGTCGAGGGTGCCCAGGCACGGCACGCTTCGTCCGTCTCCTGTGAGCTGGGCGCGCAGATGGTCCTCCGTCTGCGCCGGTGAGCCGGCCAGCTGCCAGTACGCGGCCACGGCGGGTTCGTTCATCCAGGCGCTGATGACCGGCAGGTCGCGTTCGACGTGGACCGGCCTCAGGTGGAAGAGGCCGACGGAGGTCTCGACGGGGCCCCAGGCGCCCACCTGGTCGAGCAGGTCGGGTGAGCCGAGGGGGCCGGGCCGGTCGCGGTGCAGCCCAGGGGCTCGCTCGTCGGTTTCGGGTCTCTTCCCTGCGATGAGGGTGAGGAGTTCGTCGGGCAGCCGAAGGTCCAGGGTGTCCTCGCAGTCCCTGACGTCCTCGGCGGTGCGGGGATGGCCGGGATGGCCAGAGCGTCCGGGGTGCACGGGGACGGGGCCTGCGTCGGCGCTCGCGTCGGCGGGAGGCATGGTGCGCTCCTCTCAGGAGACGAGGTGGGTCGTGTTCCTCGGGCGGTGGCGGTGTCGGTGAGTTCAGGAGAGTGCGGTGTGGAGGGGGTTGGCGATGGTGACGTAGACGGACTGGGTGTCTACCGGGCCGACGAGTTCGTCCAGGCCGTGGAGCCGGGTCAGCAGGTTGGCCTTGCACCGCAGGACGGGTGAGTCGAGCAGGCGGCCGGGCAGCGGGGTGCGCAGTCGGGCGGGTCCTGCGACGGCGGCGGTGAGGAACCGGCGGAAAGCCGCGAGCAGGAGCCGTTCGTCGGCCAGCCGCTGGGAACCGAACGCCCCGATCAGGCCCAGCACGTTGTTGATGCCGAGGTAGTAGACGAAGCGTTCGTCGGTGACCTCGTCGGAGACAAAGGTGTCGCTGTGCTCGCCGATGCCCGGCAGTCGGGCGTCGAGGTCGGCCCGTCGGGACTCACGGAAGTAGTAGCCCTGGTTGTCGCGGTAGCGTCCGCCGGTGGGCCAGCCGTCGGCGTCCAGCAGAAGCAGGGTGTTCTGCTGGTGCGCTTCCAGGGCGATGCCGGCCTCGCTGTCGAGCCAGAGCACCGGACGGACGACCTGCTCCAGGTAGCGCAGGAACCACTCGGCGCTGACCGCGCCGACGGGTCGGCCGGTGCGTTCGGCGAGCCGGGAGACCACCTGGGCCAGCCGCGAGCGGGACCGGTGGGGACTGCCGTCCGCGGAGGGGACGTCGAGGGGCCGAGGCGTGACCAGCCCGGCGACGCAGGAGACGTCGTCGGTCGGGGCAAACGGGTTGTGCCGGACCACCACGTCCAGTCCCGGCACGGGCCGGCCGTCCGGGCCGTCGACGGCCAGCCAGGCGGGGTCGCGCACGATGTCGAAGCCGGGGTGGGCGGCCTGCCACTGCTTGGCGAGGCCGGTGCGCAGCAGGCGGTGCACCTCGACGCCGCGGTGGAGTTCCTTGCGGAGGTTCTCGCGGCGGGAGTTGGTGATGCGCAGGCCGAGCGACAGCTTGAGCATCGCGGGAGCGCCGGTTCGGTGGACGGTGCGTACAGAGGAGGTGGGGTGCCAGGGGGCGCCGAGCGGGCCCAGGTCGCGGAGGAGTCCCGCATCGAGGAGAGCGGCGGTCTCCTCGCGGAGAGCTGCGTCGCGGGCCTGCCAGGGGTGCAGGGGCAGGGCGGCGGCGCAGCCGTCGGGCAGGGGCAGGGCCGAGCCGGCCAGGCGTTCCATGAGCCGTGGCGCGGGGACGGGGCGGCCTCGCTCGGTCCAGGCCGAGTCGGTGGCGAGCAGGGAGGAGGCGACCGCGATCCAGTGCAGGGGGAAGGAGCCGCGCAGTTCCGGTGAGTAGAGCCGGGCTTCGGACTCGGTCAGGCCCTCGCGGCTCTTCGGGGTCGGGTGCAGCGGGTGCCCGAGGACCAGTGCCTGCTCGGCTGCGAGAAAGCGGTCGGGACCGTCGGTGGGGTGAGCGCGCCGGTCCGCGATGAAGGTGACCGTACGGCGCAGGGAGTCGCCGACCCGGGCCACGAGGTCGCCGTCGGCCGGCGCGGCCCACAGGCCGGGGGTGTCGCCAGGAGCATGGGCGGCGCTGTCCTCGGCTCGGTCGGCCGTGGCCGCGGGCTCTGCGGTCGCTTCGCGGGTGAGCAGGGCGGCGAGGGTGACCGCGTCGACGGGCGGGGCGGTGTCGGGAGCGCCGGTCAGGCGGGGCGGGCCGAAGCGGTGCCAGCCGGTCGGGGACCAGTGGTGGACCGGGATGATCAGTGCCGTGCCACTGGCGGGCAGCGGGATGCGGAGGGTGCCGGTGGTGGGCGCGGGCAGGTTGGTCTCGCGCACCCAGCAGCGCAGCAGGTTCTCCACGGCGGCGGCCTGCGCGGCGCGGTGCGGGTCAGGGTGTTCGAGGAGGTCTCCCCTGTCGTCGCGGGGCCGGTCGGGCCGAGTGGTCCGTCCTCGCTGTGGAGGGACCGACTCGGCGAGCGGAACGGGGCGTCCCTGGGGGCCTTGGTCCCCGCTTTCTTCCGGGATGGGGGTGGCGTTCAAGGAGGTTCCTCGGGGGGCTCGAGCGGTGCGACGTCCGGCGTCCGGTCGGCGAACCGGGCTGGTCAGGTGGTGAGTCGAGGGCTGGATGTCCTGGGGGAAGGGGTGCAGATCATGTGCGGTTCGGTGCGCGCGCCGGTCGGTGAGCTCCGGGGCCGTCGACCGGTGGGTTCGTCCGGGGCGGGCCGGTCGGTCGGCCTGCTGCCCGTGGTGGGACGGGTGGGCTCCGGCCGGGGCATGCGGGTCATGCGGGCCCTGTTGGCCTCCTGTGCTGGCCGGACCTCGTGGGCCTTGTGGGCCTATCTGGTCTCGGCCTGGACCTTCCTGGTCTCGGCCTGTCGTGCGGCCTGGTCGGTTCGGTCGGCGGGTTCAGGGCGATTGGGCCGGTCGGCCGGGGCCTGTCCGGTGCACCGGTCAGTCGGCCGGCTCCGGGCGGTCTTCCGGGCTCCGGGGCCGAGCGCCATGGGCGGCCGGGTCACGAGCCACGGCCGCCACGGCGTCGGCGAGACGGTCCAGTACCGCGGCCGCCTGTTCGTCGGTGATGGTCAGCGGCGGCAACAGTCGGACGACACCGGCGTGGCGACCGCCGAGTTCGACGATCAGACCCCGCTCCAGGCAGGCGCGCTGGACGGCCGCGGCCAGTTCGGGGGCGGCGGGACGCGGCCCGGGTCGGGTCTCACCGTCCCGCCCGTTCACCGCACGGCCCCGCGCCCGCACCGCATCACCGGCTGCCGCTCCATGTCCCTCCTCGGCGGCCTCCTCCGGCTCCCGCCACCCCTCCGGCTCCCGCCACCCCTCCGGCTCCCGCCACCCCTCCGGCTCCCGCCACCTCTTCGGCTCCTGCCACCCCTTCCGCTCCTTCGCCTCCCCAGCACGCGCCTCCGCCGCCGCCTCTATGGGCTCCTCCCCCTCGGGGTCCACCAACTCCACCCCGATCATCAGGCCACGGCCCCGCACGTCACCCACGCACGCGAAGTCGTCCTGGAGTCGGCGCAGTTGGGACAGCATGCGGGTGCCGAGGGCGGCGGCTCGTTCGGCGAGCGCGTTCTCGCGGACGTGGGCGAGGGTGGCGGTGCCGGCGGCCATGGCGAGCTGGTTGCCGCGGAAGGTGCCGGCGTGGGCGCCGGGTTCCCAGAGGTCGAGGTCGTCACGGTAGACGACGACGGCGAGGGGGAGGCTGCCGCCGATGGCCTTGGACAGCACCATGACGTCGGGGGTGACGCCGCTGTGCTCGACGGCCCAGAAGGCACCGGTCCTGCCCACGCCGGTCTGGATCTCGTCGGCGATCAGAGGGATGGACCGGTCGGCGGTGAGTCGGCGCATCCGGCGGAGCCAGTCGTCCGGCGCGGGGATCACCCCGCCCTCGCCCTGGACGGGTTCGAGGATCATGCCGGCCGGAAGGGGGACGCCCGACTTGGGATCGTCGAGGACGGTCTCGGTCCAGCGGGCCGCGAGTTCGGCGCCCCGGGGGCCACCGACGCCGAACGGGCAGCGGTAGTCCTGGGGGTAGGGCAGCCGGGCGACACGGACGTCGCCAGCCCCGCCGGAGGCGGCCAGGGCGCCGCTGGTCATGCCGTGGTAGGCGCCGGTGAAGGCGAGGATGCCGGTGCGGCCGGTGGCGGCCCGGACGAGTGTGAAGGCGGCCTCGACGGCGTCCGTGCCGGCGGGCCCGCAGAACTGGACGCGGGCGCGGTCGGCGAGGCCGGGCGGCAGGGTGCGGAACAGTTCGGTGACGAAGGCGTCCTTGACGGGTGTCGCCAGGTCGAGGACGGCGAGCGGGGCGCCGGAGTCGAGGACTTTGCGGATCGCTTCCAGCACGACGGGATGGTTGTGTCCGAGGGCGAGGGTGCCGGCGCCGGAGAGACAGTCCAGGTAGCGGCGTCCGTCGGCGCCCTCGATGGTCATGCCGCGGGCCCGCACCGGCACGATGGGCAGGGCGCGCGCGTAGGTACGCGCCCGGGACTCACGCGCCGACTGGCGCCCGAGGATCCCCTCGTGCGCCGCGCGCGCTCCCCCGAACGTCCCCCCGGTCACCGACTCCGTCACGGCCACGGCTCGCTGTCCTCCCCGCTGTCCAGAGGCGAGTTGATCGGTGGGCACCGGGCACAGGCAGCGGGACCCCCACCGCTACCAACCCCGGACCGGCCGACGGGTTACGGGTCGTCTCAAGATCCTTGCCGCGAGCTTGCCTTTGCTGACTCGACGGTCGTTCACTCCACCGGACAGGGACTCCCCCTCGTCCGCCCTCGACCGAGCGGTCGACCATGCCTTGACGTGGAGTTGGGGCGATTCATACCTTGGTGAGTCGAGCTGGCCGTGTGACGAGAATTCCCTGATCTGAACAGCGGTGAGACCGACCGCGGACCGGAGGCAGGCTCCCCATGCGCACGAGGATCCGTGAGCTGATCGTCACCCCGATCGCCTTCCCTGACCCACCGCTGCTCAACTCCAGCGGCGTCCACGAGCCGCTCGCCCTGCGGATCGTGCTCCAACTCGTGCTGGAGGACGGCACAGTGGGCCTCGGTGAAACCCCCGGCGGCACGGCCCGGCTGAAGCGGCTCGAAGCGGCGGCGCGGCTGGTGGTGGGCATGGACGTCTTCGACGTGACGGCCGTCATCGAGGCGATCGACGCGGCTCTGCGCCCCACCGTGCCCGCTTCGCACGAACGCGGGTGGACCACGAGTGCGGTGGAGGTGGCCTGTCTCGACGCCCAGGGCAGGCTGCTCGGGCGCCCGGTCAGCGACCTGCTCGGCGGCCGGGTCCGGGACGCGGTGCCGTTCGCGGCCTACCTCTTCTACAAATGGGCGGAGCATCCCGCTCTCGACGGCCGCCCCGCGATCGGTGACGGCTGGGGCGCGGCGCTGGACCCGGCCGGGATCGTCGAACAGGCACCGCTGATGCAACGGCGGTTCGGTTTCCGGTCGTTCAAGCTGAAGGGGGGTGTGTTCCCGCCCGACGAGGAGATCGCGGCGGTGCGGGCGCTCGCGGAGGCGTTCCCCGGGCAGCCGCTGCGGCTGGACCCGAACACGGCCTGGACGGTGGAGACGTCGACGTACGTGGCGAGGGAGCTCGACGGCGTCCTCGAATACCTGGAGGATCCCACCGCGGGCATCGAAGGCATGGCGGCCGTGGCGAAGGAGTCACCGCTCCTCCTCGCCACCAACATGTGCGTGATCGCCTGGGAGCACCTCCGGCCGGCGGTCGAGCGGAACGCGATACAGGTGCTGCTCACCGACCACCACTACTGGGGCGGGCTGCGTCGCACCCGGGAACTCGCGGGCGTCGGCGAGGCCTTCGGCCTGGCCCTGTCCATGCACTCCAACTCGCATCTGGGCATCAGCCTGGCCGCCATGACCCAGGTCGCCGCGACGATTCCGAACCTGGACCATTCCTGCGACACGCACTACCCGTGGAACAGCGCCGACGACGTCATCCTGCCCGGTGCGCTGGAGCTGGCCGACGGGGTGGTCCACGTCCCCACCGGCCCCGGGCTCGGCGTCGAACTCGACCATGAGGCGCTCGACCGGCTGCACCGGCTGTATCTGGAGTCGGGTGTACGCACTCGCGACGACACCGGTTACCTGCGACGCATCGATCCCACCTATGAACTGCGGTTGCCTCGCTGGTGAGGGCCGTAGCGAAACCGTTGCCCTTCCATGGGGAGCGGCACACAGCGAGCGCATAGTGTGTGGCGCTGAAGTTCCTTTGCAACAGGGGGTGTCACCATCATGCGACCCAACCGGCCGTCGTTCGCCCTTCGAGGTGGAGGGGGCGCGCCGCGTGCGCTGGCGGCCGTCGCCCTCGTCTCGGCGCTGGCGCTGACCGCCACCGCCTGCGGCGGCTCCGGCGACGACGACGCGGGCGGCCCGGCGTCCGCGTCCGCCACGGCCAATACTGGTGACGGCAAGATCAGGATCCCTGACGACATCAAGAACAAGCTCAAAGAGCACGGGATCGACGTCGACAAGTGGAAGCACGGCGCCTGGAAGAACTGGAACAAGGACGACTGGCTGCGCGAGGCCGACGACTTCATCAATCCCATCATCAAGGGCCTGTGGGACCCGAACCGGATGCGGGACGCCAACGACCCCGACAGGGGCAAGGGCGTCGACAGCAACGACATCTCAGGTGACCAGGGGGTCACGGACCCGACGCCGGTGCCGGTCCGGGCCCAGGCGGTGCGGCCGTCGTACCACGCGAGCGCGGCCACGGCCGGGAAGGTCTTCTTCGACTCCCCCCAGGGCACGATGGTCTGCTCGGCGACGGTCGTCGAGGATCCGGCGCACCCGGGCAAGTCCAACCTGGTGTGGACGGCGGGGCACTGTGTGCACGCCGGCAGGAACGGCGGCTGGTACCGCAACATCGCGTTCGTGCCGTCGTACAACGACCAGGGGCTGACCGGTTCGGCGCTGGCGGCGGCCACTCGTTCACAGATCGCGCCGTACGGCGTCTGGTGGGGGGACGGGGCGCAGACCTCGCAGCAGTGGATCGACCAGGGCGGGGAGACCGGCGGCCACGGGGCGTCGTACGACTACGCAGTGATCCATGTGACGCCTGAACAGGGCAGTGACGGCAAGTCGCTGGAGGAGACGGTCGGTTCGGCGCTGCCGGTGAACTTCGACGCGCCTGCGGTGCCGAAGGTCTCGCGCATCACCGCCACGGGGTATCCGGCGGCGAAGCCGTACGACGGGTCGCTGCTGTACCGGTGCGCGGACAGGCCGGGGCGGCTGTCGGTGGACGCGGCGGCGCCGACGATGTACCGGATCGGGTGCACGATGACCGGCGGGGCGTCCGGGGGCGGCTGGGTGGAGACCGGCGCCGACGGCAAGCCCACGCTGGTGTCCAACACGTCGATCGGGCCGGTGGGTTCGGGGTGGCTGGCGGGGCCGCGGTTCGGGGACGTGGCCAAGGGGGTCTACGAGGGGGTCAGCAAGGAGTTCGCCGATCAGTGAGGAAGGCGGGTTTCGCCCTCGCGCCGTGATGCACCTGGTGCGTCGGCGACCGACTCGCCGTCGGGGCTGATCGCGCGGTTCCCCGCGCCCCCGGGAAAGCGAACGGGCCGCCCCCTGAAAAGGGAGCGGCCCGTTCGCCTGCGAACTGTCACGCGGCCGGTGCCGGAACATACGGGGCGAGTTCCGCCGCCAGCTCCTCGTGGACCCGGACCTTGAGGAGGGTGCCGTCGGCGGTGTGTTCCTCCGAGAGGACCTCGCCCTCGTTGTGCGCGCGGGCCACCAGCTTGCCGTGGGTGTACGGGACCAGGGCCTCGATCTCCACCGACGGGCGGGGCAGCTCGTTGTCGATCAGGGCGAGGAGTTCCTCGATGCCCAGGCCGGTGCGGGCCGAGACGGCGAGGGAGCGCTTCTCGTTGCGAAGCAGTCGCTGGAGGACCAGCGGGTCCGCCGCGTCGGCCTTGTTGATCACGACGATCTCGGGGACGTCGGTGGCGCCGACCTCCCTGATCACCTCCCGCACGGCGGCCAGCTGCTCCTCCGGGGCCGGGTGCGAGCCGTCCACCACGTGCAGGATCAGGTCGGAGTCGCCGACCTCCTCCATGGTGGAGCGGAACGCCTCGACCAGGTGGTGGGGCAGGTGCCGGACGAAGCCGACGGTGTCCGCCAGGGTGTACAGGCGGCCGCTCGGGGTCTCCGCGCGGCGGACGGTCGGGTCCAGGGTCGCGAACAGGGCGTTCTCGACCAGGACACCGGCGCCCGTGAGCCGGTTGAGCAGGGAGGACTTGCCGGCGTTGGTGTAGCCCGCGATGGCGACGGACGGCACCTTGTTGCGGCGGCGCTCCTGACGCTTGATCTCGCGGCCGGTCTTCATCTCCGCGATCTCCCGGCGCATCTTCGCCATCTTCTCGCGGATCCGCCGCCGGTCCGTCTCGATCTTGGTCTCACCGGGACCACGGGTGGCGAGGCCACCGCCCTTGCCGCCGCCCATCTGCCGGGACAGCGACTGACCCCAGCCTCGCAGCCTCGGCAGCATGTACTGCATCTGGGCGAGCGAGACCTGCGCCTTGCCCTCGCGGGACTTGGCGTGCTGGGCGAAAATGTCCAGGATCAGGGCGGTCCGGTCGATGACCTTGACCTTGACCACGTCCTCCAGCTGGATCAGCTGGCCGGGGCTCAGCTCACCGTCGCAGATGACCGTGTCGGCGCCGGTTTCGAGGACGATGTCGCGCAGCTCCAGGGCCTTGCCGGAGCCGATGTAGGTGGCCGGGTCGGGCTTGTCGCGGCGCTGGATGACGCCGTCGAGGACGAGTGCGCCCGCTGTCTCGGCGAGAGCGGCCAGCTCCGCGAGGGAGTTGTCCGCGTCCTGCGCGGTGCCCGAGGTCCAGACCCCGACCAGCACGACCCGCTCCAGGCGGAGCTGTCGGTACTCGACCTCGGTGACGTCCTCGAGCTCGGTGGAGAGGCCTGCCACGCGGCGCAGAGCCGCGCGCTCGGAGCGGTCGAACTGGTCGCCGTCCCGCTCTCCGTCGATCTCGTGGCTCCAGGCGACGTCCTCTTCCATCAGGGCATCGGCCCGAAGACCGTCGGGGTAGTCCTGCGCGAGGCGCCTGGTGTCCTGGGAAGGGGAAGAAGAGGAGGTCATTGGGTCCTTACGTCGATGGGGGTGCCGATGCCGGCCTTCGCTTTCCTAACGTACGAGTACCCCGGGAGATTCCCCGCGACCCGTACCGTGCCGGCCCGACGATGGTCGCACGGTACGCCCCGCCTCGGCACCGTGTTATTCGGGGGGCCGTCCCGCCGTCACGTGCGGGTCGGCTTCTTCGGGGCCGGGACCTGCTTCCAGTCCGGGTGGCCGGGCATCGGCGGGGTCTTCGCGCCGTACAGCCAGGCGTGGAAGAAGCCGGTGAGGTCGCGGCCGGCGATCGCGGAGGCCAGCTGGACGAAGTCGGCGGTGGTCGCCGTGCCGTCCTTGTGGCGCTGCACCCAGACCCGCTCCAGGCGCTCGAAGGCGGGCTTGCCGATCGTCTGGCGCAGGGCGTAGAGGGCGAGGGCGGCGCCGTCATAGATGTTCGGGCGGAAGATGCCGATCTTCTGGCCGGGCTCGGGGGGCTTGGGCAGGGCGGGCGGCCCGCCGGCGGCGCGCCAGCGGTCGGAGGCTCCGTAGGCGGCCTTCATGCGGTTGATCATGGGCTGGTGGCCCTTCTCCTCCGCGTACAGCTCCTCGTACCAGGTGGCATGGCCCTCGTTCAGCCAGACGTCGGACCAGACGCGCGGGCTGACGCTGTCCCCGAACCACTGGTGGGACAGTTCGTGCACCATGATCGACTCGATGTACCACTTGGGGTAGGCGGGCTCGGTGAACAGGCTCTTCTCGAAGAGGGAGAGGGTCTGCGTCTCCAGCTCGAAGCCCGTGGACGCCTGTGCCATGAGCACGCCGTACGTCTCGAAGGGGAAGGGCCCGACCTTGCTCTCCAGCCAGGCGATCTGGTCCGGGGTCTTGGCCAGCCAGGGTTCGAGCTTCTTGGCGTCGGCACTCGGCACGACGTCCCGGACGGGCAGTCCGTGCGGTCCGGCGCGGTGCAGTACGGCGGAGCGGCCGATGGAGACCTGGGCCAGCTCGGTGGCCATGGGGTGCTGGGTGCGGTAGGTCCAGGTGGTCGTGCGGCCGGTCCGGGCCGTCTCGGTGGGCAGGCCGTTGGCGACGACGGTGTAGTCGTTCGGGGCGGTCACGTGGAAGGTGAACATCGCCTTGTCCGACGGGTGGTCGTTGCAGGGGAAGACCAGGTGGGCGGCGTCCGCCTGGTTGGCCATGGCGAGGCCGTCGGTGGTGCGCACCCAGCCGCCGTCCTGGCCCTTGGCGGAGACCGGGTCGCTGGTGTGCCTGACGGTGATCCGGGTCCAGTCGCCCCGCCGCAGCGGCCGGCCGGGCGTGACGACCAGGTCCTCACCGGCGCTCTGGAAGGCGGCGGGCCGGCCGTCCACCTCGACGGACTCGACCTTGCCGTGCGCGAAGTCCAGGTTGAGCCGGTCCAGCTCGGTGGTGGTCCAGGCGTCAATGGTGGTGACGGCCTGGAGCGGCTTGTCGTTGCTGCCGGGATAGGTGAAGGAGAGGTCGTACGACGCCACGTCGTACCCCGGGTTGCCGAGGTACGGGAAGAGCCGGTCGCCGAGGCCGAGCGGGACCGGCGGGGCGCTCGCGCCCAGGAGGGCGACCGAGACGGCGCAGGCGAGGAGGGCGGCGGCCCGGCGGCGCCGGAGCAGGCCGGTATCACGCGTGGCAGGGGCGGTGGTTCGCGGGAGCGGGCCGATGCGTCCCGTCAGCGGGCGGGTGCGGAGGGTGAGCGGCATGAACCACCGCTACCAGCGCGCCTCACCCGCAGAGCGACAACACCGAAATGATCCACTCGAACGAGTGAGTTCACTGGTGTTGTGCTCGGCCGACGTCGTACACGCCGGGCACATTGCGCATCGCCCGCATCAGGGCCGGCAGGTGAGCCGCGTCGGACAGCTCGACGGTGTACGTGTGCCGGACGCGCTGCTGGCTGGGGGGTTCCACGGTCGCCGAGACGATCTCGGCGCCCTCCTGGGCCATCGCCTCGGTGAGGTCGGCGAGCAGGTGCGGGCGGCCGAACGATTCGGCGACCAGGGTGACCCGGCAAGCCGTGCTGTCGCCCCAGCTCACGGCCACTTCGGGGCGCCCGGTGCCCTTCATGTGCAGCACCGCGGCGCACTCCACGCGATGCACGGTGACCACTCCCCCGCGCACCGCGAAGCCGGTGACCTCGTCGGGCGGGACGGGGGTGCAGCAGCCGGCGAGCCGCACGGTCGCCTCCGGGCGGTCCACCACCTGGGCGTTGGCGGTCCGGGGGGCGGCGTCCGCGGCGGTGGCGGAGACGGGGAGTTCGGGTACGGGCCGGCTGGGGGCGGGGGCAGGCTGCTCCTCGGCGCTGTCCGGGTGGGCGGCGAGCCAGCGCTGGATGGCGATCCGCGCCGCCGGGGTGTGGGCGTGCTCCAGCCATTCCCGGGAGGGCTCGGAGGCCGGGTCCTGGCCCATCAGGAGCTGGACGGTGTCGCCGTCGACCAGGACCGTGCTGAGGGTCGCGAGGCGGCCGTTGACGCGGGCGCCGATGCAGGCGTGGGCGTCCTCGCCGTACTGGGCGTAGGCGGCGTCCACGCAGGTGGCGCCCTCGGGGAGGCCGAGAGTGCCGCCGTCGGGACGGAAGACGGTGATCTCCCGGTCCTGGGCGAGGTCCTCGCGCAGGGTGGACCAGAAGGTGTCGGTGTCCGGGGCGGCCTTCTGCCAGTCGAGGAGACGGGAGAGCCAGCCGGGACGGGTGGGGTCGGCGCGCTCGCCGTCGGCCGGGGAGTCGGCGGCCTCCGCCGCCGGAGCGTCGGCGCCCGGGGCGTAGGGGTTGCCGAGGGCGACCACGCCGGCCTCGGCGGTCTTGTGCATCTGGTGGGTGCGGATGAGGACTTCGGCGACCTGTCCGTCGGCACGGGCGACCGCCGTGTGGAGCGACTGGTACAGGTTGAACTTCGGTACCGCGATGAAGTCCTTGAACTCCGAGACCACCGGGGTCATACAGGTGTGCAGTTCGCCGAGGACGGCGTAACAGTCCGCGTCCTCGTTGACCAGGACGAGGATCCGGCCGAAGTCGGCCCCGCGCAGCTCGCCGCGCTTGCGGCTGACGCGGTGGACGGAGACGAAGTGGCGGGGCCGGATCAGGACCTCGGCCGGGATGTCGGCCTCGCGCAGCACGCCGCGCACCTCGTCGGCGATCTCGGCGAGCGGGTCGCCGGGGCGGGCCGCGTTCTCGGCGATCAGCTCCCGGGTGTGCTCGTACTCCTCGGGGTGCAGGATGGCGAAGACCAGGTCCTCCAGCTCGGTCTTCAGCGCCTGCACGCCGAGCCGCTCGGCGAGCGGGATGAGGACGTCGCGGGTGACCTTGGCGATGCGTTCCTGTTTCTCGCGACGCATCACGCCGAGGGTGCGCATGTTGTGCAGGCGGTCGGCGAGCTTGATCGACATCACCCGGACGTCGCTGCCGGTGGCGACGAGCATCTTGCGGAACGTCTCGGGCTCGGCGGCGGCCCCGTAGTCCACCTTCTCGAGTTTCGTCACCCCGTCGACCAGATAACGGACCTCCTCGCCGAACTGTTCCCGCACCTGGTCCAGCGTCACATCGGTGTCCTCGACGGTGTCGTGGAGCAGAGACGCCGTCAGGGTCGTGGTCTCGGCGCCGAGTTCGGCGAGGATCAGCGTGACCGCGAGGGGGTGGGTGATGTACGGCTCGCCGCTCTTGCGCATCTGGCCGCGGTGCGAGGACTCGGCCAGCAGGTAGGCACGGCGCAGGGGTTCGAGGTCGGCGTCGGGGTAGTGGGCGCGGTGCGCCTCCACCACATGGCCGATGGCATCGGGGAGTCTGCCGCGGGCGGCGTTGCCGAGCAGCGCGGCCCGGCCGAGCCGACGCAGGTCGATCCGGGGGCGGGCCTTCCTGCGGACCGCCGCCGCGGGCGCTGCTGGACCGGGCGTCGCAGGGTTCGTGGCCTCCGCACTCATGGGCACCTCCGGCTCGTGGACCGGCGGACGGGGCCCCAGGGCATACGCGGCTCAGGGATTGGCGACGTTCCCCCGTCCGTGCCGGTGCTTGATGCTACCGAGCCCATCACCCCCGATTGACCGGCTCCCGCCGAGCGTGAAACGGATCACCCCATCGAGCGACGATTTCGAGGTTTACGATTTTGCGCCACCTGTTCGGGGAGTGGCCGACGTTTCGTGTCGGCGAGGGCAACACCGGCCGTGGATCTGGATGTTGAATGACCGTCCGGAGCTTGGTTTCCGCCGTGCGATCGGCTCAACGCACGGCGTTTTCCAGCCACTCGGCATCGATCTCGCCCTCCGCGACGATCACCGCGGGCCCGGTCATCTCGATCTCGCCGTCGGGCCGCTCGGTGATGACGAGCCGTCCGCCGGGCACGTCCACGGTGTACGTCACCGGGGTGCCGGTGGCCGAGGGGTCGGCGCCGTCCCGGCGTGCGGTGGCCACGGCGACCGCGCAGGCACCGGTGCCGCAGGAGCGGGTCTCGCCGGAGCCGCGCTCATGCACCCGCATCGCCACGTGGCGGGGGCCGCGGTCGACGACGAACTCGACATTGACCCCTTCGGGGTAGGCCGACGGCGGGCTGAAGGGGGGCGGGGCAAGGAGGTCACCCGCGTCGGTGAGGTCCTCGACGAAGGCGACGGCGTGCGGGTTGCCCATGTTCACGTTCCGCGCGGGCCAGCTGCGGTCGCCGACGCTCACGGTCACGTCGCCCTCGGGGAGACGGGCGCGGCCCATGCCGACGGTGACGTCTCCCTCCTTGGCGATGTGCACGGCCTTGACGCCGCCGCGGGTGGCGATGGCGAGGTCCCCCTCCGTGGTGTGCCCGGCGTGCTGGAGGTAGCGGGCGAAGACGCGGACGCCGTTGCCGCACATCTCGGCGATCGAGCCGTCGCCGTTGCGGTAGTCCATGAACCACTCGGCGTCGGCGGCCATCCCCTTGGCCTCGGGGTGCGCGGCGGACCGTACGACGTGCAGCACGCCGTCGGCGCCGATGCCGGCGCGGCGGTCGCAGAGGGCGGCCACGGCGGCCGGGGTGAGGTCAAGGGCGTTGTCGGGGTCCGGGACGATCACGAAGTCGTTCTCGGTACCGTGGCCCTTGAGGAAGGGGATGGGCGTGCGCGTGCTCATCCCTCGATCGTACGGGAGCGGTCTTCGGTGGCAGTGCCCCGCAGTGGGTCACCGCGGGCGCGTCGCGGCTGGTCGCACGGTTTCTCCCCCAGCCTTCGGCCGGGAGGCCGGCCCAGTGCCCCTTACGGGGTGCTCCGGTCGGCGGCGCTTCAGCGCAGGCGCGCCACGCGCCAGACCGCCAGGACGGCCACGATCGCCACCAGGACCACGTAACCGATCACCACGCGCCAGTCGGCCCTGTGGCCCGAGCCCCGTGCCGGGAGGCCAGGCCACGTGTAACCGACCTTGCGGGCCGCCATCATTCCCCAGCCCGCCGCGCAGCAGCAGATCAGCAGGCCCAGCATGGCGATCACCGCGCCGCTGTCGCCGAAGTCGAAGGCCAGCGGGAAGGCGAACATCAGGGAGCCGACCGCGGCCAGGCCGACGATGGGCGCCAGGTGCCACAGGCGCAGGCGGCGCTGCGGGCGGAGCTCCACCTCGACCTCGGGGCCGCTCGTGAACATCTCCTCCGGCTCGGGGCCGTCGGCGGTCACGCCGCCGCCCACCGTGTCGTCCGGTCCGTCGGAGCTCAGCCGGTCCTCGGCCTCTTCCCCGTCCTGGTGCCCGATGGCGACATGCTCGGTGTCTTGTGCGGTGTCGCGAGGGCCGGCCTCCATCGCCACGCGCCCTCCCAACCTAGGACTCCACTTGCGATCGAAGCTCGATGATGGCACGGCGTCGGAGCCCCGGATGGCCGGTGGCGCATCCCGATGCCATGACGTGATCAGGCTGTGACCGGTCGTTCGAGCAACGCCAGGGCCAGCCGCGGAAGTTCCTCCCGGTCCGCCGCGGCCCCACTCAACCAGTGCACCCGGGGATCGCGCCTGAACCACGAATCCTGGCGGCGCGCGAAGCGCTTGGTGGCACGGACGGTCTCGGCCCGCGCTTCCGCTTCCGTGCACTCGCCCGCGAGCGCCGCCAGGACCTGCTGGTAGCCGAGGGCGCGCGACGCCGTGCGGCCCTCGCGCAGCCCGTGCGCCTCCAGTGCGCGCACCTCGGCCACGAGACCGGCCTCCCACATCCGGTCGACGCGCCGCGCGATGCGCTCGTCGAGCTCGGGCCGGGCCACGTCGACGCCGATCTGGACGGTGTCGTAGACCGAGTCGTGACCGGGCAGGTTGGCGGTGAAGGGGCGCCCGGTGATCTCGATCACCTCCAGCGCGCGGACGATACGGCGGCCGTTGCTGGGCAGGATCGCGCGGCCGGCCTCGGGGTCGGCGGCGGACAGCCGGGCGTGCAGGGCGCCGGAGCCGCGCAGGGCGAGTTCGTCCTCCAGCCGGGCCCGGACCTCGGGGTCGGTGCCGGGAAACTCCAGGTTGTCGACGGCGCCGCGGACGTACAGGCCGCTGCCACCGACCAGGATCGGCCAGCGGCCGGCGGCGAGCAGGGCGTCGATGCGGGCGCGGGCCAGCCGCTGGTACTCGGCGACGGAGGCGGTGACGGTCACGTCCCAGATGTCGAGCAGGTGGTGCGGGACACCGGCGCGTTCCTCGGGCGTCAGCTTGGCGGTGCCGATGTCCATCCCCCGGTACAGCTGCATGGAGTCGGCGTTGACGACCTCCCCGCCGAGCCGTTGGGCCAGGAAGACGCCGAGGTCGGACTTCCCGGCCGCGGTGGGGCCGACGACGGCGATGACACGGGGGGCGGAGGGTGCGCTGCTCACCGCACCAGTCTCGCAAACCTCGGAGGCGGGTCTCGAACGAGTTACGTGACGGAGCGTGTCCGGCTTCGTTGCCCGTTGCGAGGTTCCCGCCGCCGCCGGGAGGCGACCACCGCTCCGACGCAATCGGACGCACCGGGGTCACGCGGGATTTCGCTCGCACGAGTAACATATGGAGTGGATATGGGCGTTTTTGCACGTTTCCTCGGGAAGAAGCCGAAGATCTCGGACGAGCCGGCGGCGTCCCAGGAACCGAAGGTCGAGGCGTCGGCCGGTGCCGAGCCGGACGGGCCCGGACCGGAGAACGCCACGGAGGAGGCGGCCGAGGCGGCGGCGAAGGGCTCGGGCGAGGACGCCGGCCGAAGCGCGGACGCGGGGAAGGGCACGGACCCGGAGACGGAGCGCGTCACGGTCGCCGCGGAGTGCACCGAGATCCCCAAGCAGCAGTCCGCCAAGGAGGCCGCCGACAACGAGGCCGGCGAGGGCGCCCGCACATAACGCCCCGCGAGGGAAGCCACAGGGAAGGTGACCATGGGTCTTTTGGAGAATTTGAAGGCCAAGCTCGCCCCGGCCAAGGACAAGGCCTCGCACTTCGCGCAGCAGCACGAGGACAAGGTCGACAAGCTCCAGCACGGCATCGACAAGGCCGCGCGGGTCGTCGACGAGAAGACCAAGGGCAAGTACAGCGACAAGATCCAGACGGGGACGGGCAGAGCCAAGGGCGCCATGGACCGGTTCGTGCACCCGGACGCCATGGGAGGCACGGCACCCGGCCCCACTGTCCCGACCCGGCCGCAGGAGCCGCCGCCGGCTTCCTGAGCCGGGCGGCCCCCGGAGAAGATCGGCGGACGGCCGAGAGTCACCCGACTCCCGGCCGTCCGCCGTGTCGGCACGCGTTCGGGGACCGGCGTGCGGGGCGGCGGGTGCTCAGGACCAGGTCGCGACCAGGTAGCAGACGCCGTAGGGGGCGTCGTCGTAGAGAAGGGCACCGGCGAGGTCCGCGTCCTCGGCAGCGCCCGCCAGGACCTGCCAGGGAGCGCGGCCGGCGGCCTTGAGCCGGTACGCCAGGTCGGGGTCGAGGGCCTTGAGCGCGGCGACGTCGGCCGCGCCGAGCGCCCGGGCGACCTCGGCGTCGAACGGGGCCGCCCGGTCGTCGAGGTAGCCCGGCGCCTTGAGGGTGCGGCAGGCGCTGGCGTCGCCCATCACCAGCAGCGCCACCCGCGCGGCTCGGCCGGCGATCTCCCGGCCGGTCCGGACGCACTGCTCGGTCTCCAAGGGCTCGCCGACACCGAGTCCCTCCACGGGGGCGTCGGCCCAGCCGGTGCGCTCCAGCAGCCAGGCGCCGACGGCGAGCGAGGGCGGCAGCTCCCGTTCACCGGCTGCGTCTCCGTCGCCGGGCGCCGCTCCGTCACCGGCGGCACTCCCCGCACCGGCCGCGGCCCCGCCGCTGACCGCACCGGCCGCGGCCCCGCCGCTGACCGGGCCGGTGCCCAGCCGTACGTCGACCTCGGCTCCGAAACCCCGGAACGTGCCCCGGCCGCCCTGCGGGAAGACGCCCCACCCCGGCTGTTCGGCGGGCCCCACCACCACCAGGAGGTCGGGCCGGGCGGCCGCGAGGACGCCGAGCGCGTCGGTGCAGGCGGCACGCGCGGTGTCCAGCTCCGGCGCGGCTCCCGCGGCGACCTCGGGGACGAGGACGGGCGGGCAGGGGCAGACTGCGGCTGCGACAAGCATGATCGGCAGCCTACTGCCGGTACGCGGGAGCGGCATCGGTGCTCCACGCCAGTTCCGCCAGCCGGTAGAACACCCGGTGCGTGGAGACCATGCCGCCGATGTGGACGTAGTACGCGTCCCCGCCCTCCATCCGGAACACCTCGCGGCGCTGCTGACGCAGCCCCGCGCGCGGCCGGTGGGTGCAGGCGACCTCGTACAGGGTGGCCCGCGCCTGCTCCGGGGTGGCTTCGAAGCGGGTGACCTCCTCGACCTTGTAGTACTCCGCGTTCCCGAACTGCACGACAACCACCCAGCGCGCCATGCTCAGCCCCCCGGCTCCTGACCGACCGGCTCCTGCTCGACCGGTTTCTGCTCTTTCGGCCCTGCTCGACCGGCTCTGCTCGACCGGCTCTGCTCGACCGGCCCTGATCGACCGGCCCTGATCGACCGGCCCTGATCGCCGTGAGGAGTATCGCGCGGGTTCAGTGCGCCGCACAGCCCCCGGTCACCGTCGGCAGCGGCTCGGGCACCCCGATTGTCGGCAGCCCCAGCAGCACGCCCGCCGGCTTGGCCGCCTCGGCCGCGTTCCGCTTCTCCCAGGCGTCGCCGGCGCGGGTGCGCCGCACGCCGAGCACCTGGCCCTCGGCGAGGAGGTGGTGCGGGGCGGCGTAGGTGATCTCGACGGTGACGACGTCGCCCGGCCGGACCTCCTGGTCCGGCTTGGTGAAGTGGACGAGCCGGTTGTCGGGGGCCCGGCCGGACAGGCGGTGAGTGGCGCCGTCCTTGCGGCCCTCCCCCTCGGCGACCATCAGGTCGAGCGTGCGGCCGACCTGCTTCTTGTTCTCCTCCCAGGAGATCTCCTCCTGGAGGGCGACGAGGCGCTCGTAGCGCGCCTGGACGACCTCCTTGGGGATCTGGTTCTCCATGGTCGCGGCGGGGGTGCCGGGCCGCTTGGAGTACTGGAAGGTGAAGGCCTGCGTGAAGCGGGCCTCGCGCACGACGTGCATCGTCTGCTCGAAGTCCTCCTCGGTCTCGCCGGGGAAGCCCACGATGATGTCGGTGGTGATCGCGGCGTGCGGGATCGCGGCCCGCACCTTCTCGATGATCCCGAGGTAACGCTCCTGCCGGTACGAGCGGCGCATCGCCTTGAGGACGGTGTCCGAGCCGGACTGCAGCGGCATGTGCAGCTGGGGCATCACGTTCGGGGTCTCGGCCATGGCCGCGATCACGTCGTCCGTGAAGTCACGGGGGTGGGGGGAGGTGAACCGGACCCGCTCCAGGCCCTCGATGGTCCCGCAGGCCCGCAGCAGCTTGCTGAACGCCTCGCGGTCGCCGATGTCGGAGCCGTACGCGTTGACGTTCTGCCCGAGCAGCGTGATCTCGGAGACGCCCTCGGCGACCAGGGCCTCGATCTCGGCGAGGATGTCGCCGGTGCGGCGGTCCTTCTCCTTGCCGCGCAGGGCGGGGACGATGCAGAAGGTGCAGGTGTTGTTGCAGCCGACGGAGATGGAGACCCAGGCGGCGTAGGCGCTCTCGCGGCGGGTCGGCAGGGTGGAGGGGAACGCCTCCAGCGACTCGGCGATCTCGACCTGGGCCTCTTCCTGGACCCGGGCGCGCTCCAGGAGGACCGGCAGCTTGCCGATGTTGTGCGTGCCGAAGACGACGTCGACCCAGGGGGCCTTCCGTACGATCGTGTCGCGGTCCTTCTGCGCCAGGCAGCCGCCGACCGCGATCTGCATCCCGGGCCGGTCCGCCTTCTTCGGCGCGAGGCGGCCGAGGTTGCCGTACAGCCGGTTGTCGGCGTTCTCCCGCACGGCGCAGGTGTTGAAGACGACGACGTCCGCGTCGCCGTCGGAGCCCTCGGGGGCGCGCACATAGCCCGCCTCCTCCAGCAGACCGGACAATCGCTCGGAGTCGTGGACGTTCATCTGGCACCCGTAGGTACGCACTTCGTAGGTCTTGGGTCCCTGAACGTCCACTGCGAGGCTCCGGTCGCTGCTGCTGGTCATGGGACAAGGGTAGGCGCTCCCCGACGGGGCCCGGCCCGGCGCCGGCCGCAGCACCTCCCCGGACCGCTCGGGCTTCTCCCGCGACACGCGCCACGCAGGGGGTGAAGGCCGGCCCGGAGCCGGGGCGGCCCTCGTCCGCCGGGCGGAACGGCCGCGCGGTCAGTACGGTCCGTGTGTCCACCGGCCGGCCGTCATCGTGGCGTGCACCGGCATGGCGCGCAGGGTGTCCGGGTCCGCGGCGGTCGGGTCCACGTCCACGACCACCAGGTCGGCGCGGTCCCCGACCCGGATGAGCCGGCGTCCGCTGGCCGCCGCGGCCAGCGCGTCCCGTACCGGCAGGCGCTGTTCCGGGTGCCAGGCGGGACGGCCGTCGTCGGTACGGGCGACGGCCGACGCGACGGCGAGCCAGGGGTCGAGCGCGGAGACGGGAGCATCCGAACCGAACTCCAGCCGCGCTCCGGCGGCCAGCAGGCCCGCGTACGCGAAGGCGCGTCCGGTGCGTCCGGCCCAGTAGCGGTCCGCGACATCCCGGTCGTCCGTCGCGTGCCGGGGCTGCACCCCCGCTGTGACACCCAACTCCGCGAACCGCGGGAGGTCTTCGGGGCTCAGCAGCTGCGCGTGCTCGATCCGGCCGCGGCAGCGCACGGCCGCGAAGGCGTCCAGGGCGATGGTGTTGGCCCGGTCGCCGATGGCGTGCACCGCCGGTTCGATGCCGTGCGCGGCGGCCCGGCGCATGAGCCGCACCAGCTCGTGCGGTGCCGTCTGCTCGACGCCGTGCGCGGCGTCCGTGCCCTCAAGACCCGGATAGGGGTCGCGGCAGAGCGCGGTACGGGTGTTGAGCGAACCGTCGGTGAAGAGCTTGAGCGGGCCGACCCGCACCAGGCCCTCGGCCGCACCGATCCGGGACCCGGTGCGCAGCCCGCGTGCCAGAGCGGCGTCCAGGTGACCCGGGTAGACGGCGGCGGCCACCCGTACCGCGGGCCGGGACTGTGCCGCGCGACGTTCCCAGGCGCCGACGGTGTCGCCGAACTGGAAGTCGATGACTCCGGTGACCCCGCGTGCGGCGGCGGCCCGGCAGGCGTCGGCGACCCAGCCGTCCATCGTCTCGTCCGGCACCTCGGGCAGGGCCGCGAGGATGGCGTGGGCCTCCGCCTCCCGTACCAGACCGGACGGGTGGTCGCCGCGGCCGACGAGTGCCAGGCAGGCGGAGTTCAGCCACACGGCGTGCAGATCGGCGCTGACCAGCACGACCGGCCGGTCCGGCAGGGCGGCGTCGAGGAGCCGCTTGTCGGGGGCGTCGGGCCAGAGCCCGTCCCGGAAGCCGTAGCCGAACAGCACCGTGCCCGCGCCCGGCGCCGTACGGCCGTGTGCCCGCACCCGGTCGGCCACCTCACGCGCGCAGGCGGTTCCGGAGAGGTCGAGCCGGCGCCGCGCGCTCGCCCACTCGGCGAGGTGGACATGGGCGTCCCAGAGCCCCGGCAGCAGGACGCGCCCGTCGAGATCGAGGACGCGCTCCCCCATGGCAGTCAGGGTCGGCGCCGCACCGTCCCGCTCCGGGACGACATGAGTGACCCTGCCCTCCGCCACTCGCACGCCGACCAGCGGGCCGCCCGCCCCGAGTCGCACCCGGGCGAGCGTCACCGCCGCCGGTTCGTGCGGGATCATCGCGCCGTCCGTCATGAAGCCTCCGCCCTCACCAGTGACGACACCATGAAATCAGCCGAGGCCGGGCTCGGAACCACAGTCCGGCTCGGGGGCAGGGCCGCCGGGTTCGCCCCGCCCGCACCGCGCCCACGGCCGCCGGAAGGCCGGGCCTGCGCGGAGAACCTGGTCGCGGCGACGCGCTCGGTGCGCACGAAGCCGCAACCAGCCCCGGAGCGCCGGTGCCCTCACCGGTCCCTCAGCCGTGACCGGTCCCGGTGAGGGTGTCGGACGGCGTACTGTCGTGCGCGTCGGGTCCCGCCGACACCGGCGCCCCAGGGACGACCAAGGAGGAACCTCCCCCGTGACCTGCCGAGTCATCCTCGTAGCCCCGGCCATGACACCCTCGCTGCGGCGGGCCCGCTTCGACGACGGTGACTCGATCGAGAAGCCCGAGGCGGTGGCGCTGTCCTTGCCGGCCGCGGGCGCGGAGGTCCGCTCACCGAGCGTGCGCTGCCGGGAGACGGCGGCCGCACTGGGCCTCGACGCCACGGCGGAGCCCGAGCTGTCCGGGCTGGACGCGGGCCGGTGGCGGGGCCGGACACTGGAGGAGGTCGGCACCGCCGAACCCGCCGAGCTGCTTCAGTGGCTGACCGACCCGCAGGCCGCGCCCCACGGAGGCGAATCGGTGCGGGAGCTGTGCGCGCGGGTCGGGGGCTGGCTGGACCGGACGGGCCTGACCATCGGCAGGACGATCGCCGTGGTGGAGCCCGAGGTGGTGCGGGCCATGGTGCTGCACGCGCTCGGGGCCCCCGAGACCGCGTTCTGGCGCGTGGACGTCCCGCCGCTGTCAGCGACGGAGATCACGGGCGGTCCGGGGCGCTGGAACCTGCGGCTGGGCCAGGTCGGCGCCTAGCACCCGCGGCGGGGCGCCGGAAATGCGGTGGAGCGGTGCGCCCCGGCCTGCCTAGGGTCGGCGCCATGACCACCCGCACCTTCCGCGTCACCGTCCGCGGCGTCTTCGACGGCCTCAGCGCCGCCCAGCGCGCCGAGCTGCTCTCCCGGGCCGCCGACCACGACGTGCTGCGCGCGGCCTTCACGCCCGAGGGTCACCTCAGCTACGACATCGCCGCCCGCCCGGCCTTCACCTTCCGCTTCCAGGACAGCGGGGAGGAAGAGGAGGACATCCTGGAGGCGACAGAGCGCGCCGAGGAGGCGGCCAGGGCGTGGCTGACCGAGCGCGGCTACGGCTACAAGAACCTCAGGTCCAGCGCGGAGGACCTCTCCCAGGCGCCCCTCGGCAAGCGGCAGCGCCGGGCGGCCGCGCGGCGGACGGACTGACGCCCACACGCCCGGAGACGGCGACCACAACAGCCGGGGAAACGGCCACGGAAACAGCCACGGCGGCCTGAACTCGCCGTGGTTCAGGTCACGTGGGGATGTGGCCGGATCGTGGGGAGCCTGTGCCGCCGGCGTGGCATGCTCAGGGCCACACCGAGTTACCGACCGGTTCTACTCATCGGTAACCATCGTCGGTGCTCCTCGCCCCCCACCCTCAGGACTGACCTTGCGCAGACGCACAAGGCCCGGGCGTGCGCTCATGCCCGCCTTCGCCGTGACCGCCCTCCTCCTCACCGCCGCCTGCTCCTCGGCGCAGCACCAGACCTCCGCCGACGGCCACGCCCAGGATGCCGCCCGGGTCTCCGCCGACTCCACCACCACCGCCGCGGGCGCGGACGGGCAGACGCTCGCCGTCGCCGCCGCACCGGCCGGCACCGCCACCGCGGCCGCGGGCTCGGCGGCCGCGGGCCGGCCGGCCCACCGCACCACGCTGACCGTCGCCTCGTACGACTCCAGGACCCGACGGGCCGTCATATCCCGCCCTGACAAGGGCAGCCCGGCTGCCCCGACCGTCTCCCCCAGCCTCACGGCGTCACCGTCCTCGTCCTCCTCCTCGTCCCCGTCGCCGTCCCCGACGCCGTCGCCGTCAGCGCCGACCGCCGCCCGGCAGGCCGCCGTCGGTGACGTCATCGCCAGCGCTCCCGCGCCCGGCGCTCCGGACGGACTGCTCGCCAAGGTGACCAAGGTGCTCGGCGAGACCGACGCGGGCACGGAGGTGCAGACCGAGCCCGCCACCCTCGACGCCCTGCTCGGTGACGACACCGCCAAGGGCACCGTGCCCGTCGAACCGGCCGCCTTCGACGTCGACAAGCTGCTGCCGGACGTCAAGGTGTCCTGGGCCAAGTCGGGTGACGTGCACGTCGGCCCCGAGGGCGCCCACGTTCCACTCGGCAGCCTCCGCCTGGACGTCAGCACCGAGATACCCGCCGCCGAGGGTGCGCCGGCGTCCGCCGCGGCCGCGGTGTCGGGCTTCGTGCAGGTCGCGCCGCAGGTCGACTTCGCCTACGGCGGCGCGGGCAGCGGCGCCGCGCCCGGCACCGCCTACCTCGGCGTCTCCGGTGACTGGGACTCCGGCTGGTCGGTCAAGGGGCGCGCGGAGGCCACGGCCACCCCGCTGCGCATCCCCTTCGCCAAGCTGCACGCCGACCCGGTCCTCCAGGTCGGCGCGGTCCCGGTCGTCGTCAACCTCGACCTGACCTGCTACCTCCAGGTGAGCGGCGACGGGAAGATCACCGTCGACGTGGAGCAGAACCTGAAGGGCGACTTCAAGGCGGGCGGCACCTTCGGCACGGCCCAGGGCTGGACGCCGGTCAGCAGCTCGACCATGACCAGCACGCCGGTGCGCACCTCCGTGACCACCGCGGGAAGCGTCAGGACCGCGCTCGGCGCCGAGGCCTCCGTCGGCCTGTACGGCAGCGTGGGTGTCACCGCCGACCTCGCGCCCTACCTGCGCGGCGAGGCCACCGGCACGGTCACCGCCACCTCCGCGACCCCGGGCGCCGACGCCCAGGGCGCCTGGAACCTGTACGGCGGGGTGGACCTGTCCGGCACCCTGCGCCTGCAGCTGTCGGTTTTCGGCACACCGGTCCTGGAGCGGAGCATCCCGCTGGGCGCCCTGCACCGTGAGTGGAAGCTGGCGGGCGGCACTCTCTGATCCCGGGTCAGGCCGCGCCGCCGGGTATCCAGCCCTGACCGCGCAGCACCGCCGCGACGTCCGGCGCCCGGTAGTGCTCGCCCTTGAGCACCTTGCCGTCGGCCCGGCGGGCCACCTGCCCGTCGGGCCCCAGCTTGCTCATGTTGGACCGGTGGATCTCGGCGAGGACCGCGTCCAGGTCGATCCCGTGCACCAGCGCGGTGCCGTACGCCACGTAGACCACGTCCGCCAGTTCGTGCGCGAGCCGGTCGAGCGGCCCGACCGCGACCTCGGCGACCTCGGCAGCCTCCTCTGCGAGCAACTCACCTCGATGCGTGGCCAGTTCGGGGGACACCTCGGTCGGCGTGGCCCGAGCGTCCAGACCGAAGGCGCGGTGGAACTCCCGGACGAGGCGAGCGGGCGAGCCCCCGGCTGATCCACCGGTCGAGCCTGCGGACGAGCCACCGGGCGGTCCGACGGGGACGGAACTGGTCATGCGAACGACTCTAGCGGCCGCCACTGACAGTGCCGGTCCGCCGCCGTGCCCAGCCCCTTGAGGGCTCTGGCCCAACCCCCGGTCCCGCCCCCGGCCTCGGCCCTGGCCCAGCCCTGGTCAGGACGGTGACCGGCTGGCAGGATCGCGCGCATGCCCAAGGTGTTCCCCCGTGTCCGCAGACGCCGCGCGCTCCAGTGCGCGGCGGCCGGTCTCGTCGCGTTCGGCCTGCTGACGTGGTGGCTGCTGCCGTTGGGCGAGAAGCCGCCGACCGGGACGATCACCTTCAGCACCGGGACGCTGCGCGGCGTCTACCAGGAGTACGGCGAACGGCTGCGCACCGAGCTGGGCAAGGACATGCCGGGGCTGAAAGTGCGGCTGGTACAGAGCAACGGGTCGTACGAGAACGTACGGCGGGTGGCGACCGGTCAGGCCGACTTCACCATCGCGGCGGCCGACGCGGTGGAGACGTACGAACTGAACGGCGGGCGGGGCGCCGGACTGCTGCGCGGAGTGGCACGGCTCTACGACGACTACGTCCAGCTCGTCGTGGCCCGCGACTCGGACATCACCAGCGTCGCGGACCTGCGGCACAAGCGGGTGGCGATCGGACTGCCCAACTCGGGGGTGCGGCTGATCGCCGCCCGGGTGCTCAAGGCCGCCGGGATCGACCCGGCCAAGGACATCACACCGGTGTCCGACGGCATAGACACCGGCCCTGACCAGCTGCGGCGGGGCAAGATCGACGCGTTCTTCTGGTCGGGCGGCCTGCCGACCAAGGGGCTGGTGGACCTCGCGAAGAAGTTCGGCTTCACCTTCGTGCCCATCGGGGGCGACCTCGTCACCCGGCTGCACACCGAGGGGGAGGCCGCGCTCTACTACCGGGCGACCAACATGCCGGAGTCGGCGTACCCGTCCGTGCAGCAGGGCACGGCCGTCCCCACGATCGCGGTCTCCAACGTCCTGATGACCCGCAAGGACGTCGACCCGCGCCTCACCGAGTGGGTGACCCGCACGGTCATCAAGAGCCGCGACGACATCGGCAACCACGTGCACTCCGCCCAACTGGTGGACCTGCGCACGGCGATCTACACGGACCCGCTGCCCCTGCAGGAGGGTGCCAGGCGGTACTACCGCTCGGTGAAGCCCTGACGGCCGGGCGTCCTGCCTGCCCCTCCCTCACCGGCTCCTCGGCACAGCCACGGTCACCCGCAGCCCCCGCGGCTCGTGGTGCTCACACGACAGCGACCCGCCGCCCGCCGCGAGCAGCGCCCGCGTGATCGACAGCCCCAGCCCCGACCCCTTCACGTTCTGGTGCCGCCCGCTGCGCCAGAACCGGTCGCCCACGCGCGCGAGTTCCTCGTCCGTCAGCCCCGGTCCCGTGTCGGTCACCACCACCGTCGACACATCGCCCTCGGCCGCCACGGTGACCTCCACCACGCCGCCCTCCGGCGTGAACTTCACCGCGTTGTCGATCACCGCGTCCAGCGCGCTGGACAGCGTGACCGGGTCCGCCCACCCGGTGGTCGGCGTGCAGGCCCCGGCCAGCCGGACCCCCTTCGCCGCGGCGGCCGGTGCCCACGCGGCGATCCGCTCCTCGGCCAGCCGCCCGATGTCGGTCAGCATCAGCTCCGCCTCGGCGTGCTCGGCCAGCGCCAGGTCGAGCAGGTCGTCCAGCACCTGCGCGAGGCGCTTGCCCTCGGTGCGGACCGAGGCGATCTCCTCGTTGTCCTCGGGGAGTTCGAGGGCGAGCAGTTCGATGCGCAGCAGCAGCGCGGAGAGGGGGTTGCGCAGCTGGTGGGAGGCGTCCGCGACGAAGGCCCGCTGCTGCTCCAGCACGTCCTCGACGTTGTCCGCCATCTCGTTGAACGCGCGGGCCAGCCGTCTGAGTTCCGGCGGACCGCCGGCCGCGGCGACCCGGGACTTGAGCCGGCCGCTGGCGATCGCGTGCGTGGTGGCGTCGAGCACCCGTACCGGCCTGAGCACCCAGCCGGTCAGCCGCAGCGCCGCGCCGACGGCGAGCAGCATCGCCGCGGCCTCGCCGGCGCCTATGACCAGCCAGTCGCGCAGGGTGCGGGAGCGCATCGGCCCGGTGGGCGAGTCGGTGACCACGACGGCGACGACGTCACCGTCCCGGATCACCGGCGAGGCCACCACCAGGCGGCTGCGCTGCCACGGCCACACCTGCGCAGGATCATGGCTGCGGCGGCTGAGCAGAGCCTCGTCGAAGGCCTCCCGGACCTCGCCGGTCGTCGGCAGCACCCAGTCGTCGGGCGCGTTGGCCATGGAGGAGGCGTTGCGGTAGAAGACGCCCGCGCGGATGCCGTACACACCGTAGTAGCTGGCCAGTTCGCGACGGAGGGTCTCCAGCCGGTCGTCGGTGCTCATGGGGCGCGCGGTGGTGGGTGTGTCGGTCACGAACTGGGCGAGAGCCGCGAACCGCGCGGTGTCGTCGATGCGGTCGACGACGACCTTCTGCTGCTGCGCGGAGGCGGTGCTGACGGCGAGCGGTACGCCGAGCGCGAGCAGCACGGCCGCCATCAGGACGATGAGCAGCGGAAGGAGACGTGTGCGCACCCGTCCCCGCTACGCGGCCGGGGCGACGAGCCGGTAGCCGACGCCGCGTACGGTCTCGATGAGCGCGGGCATGCGCAGCTTGGCGCGCAGGGAGGCGACATGCACCTCCAGGGTGCGGCCGGTCCCCTCCCAGCTGGTACGCCAGACCTCGCTGATGATCTGCTCCCGGCGGAAGACCACGCCGGGCCGCTGGGCGAGCAGCGCCAGCAGGTCGAACTCCTTGCGGGTGAGCTGGACGACCTTGCCGTCGACGCTGACCTGACGGGTGGGCAGTTCGATGCGGACGGCGCCGAGCCGCAGCGCGCTGTCGCCGTCGGCACCGGCCGCGCCGTCCTCGTGGTGGGTGCGCCGGCTGACGGCGTGGATCCGGGCGAGCAGTTCCCCGGTGTCGTACGGCTTCACCACGTAGTCGTCGGCACCGAGGTTGAGTCCGTGGATGCGGGAGCGGACGTCGGAGCGGGCCGTCACCATGATCACCGGGGTGCTGGTGCGCTTGCGGATCTTGCCGCAGACCTCGTAACCGTCCTGGTCGGGCAGGCCGAGGTCGAGGAGGACGACGTCGAAGCCGTCGCTCTCCGGGACGAGGGCCCGCAGGGCCTCCTCGCCGCTGCGGGCGTGGGTGACGGAGAACCCGTGCCGGGCCAGGACCGCGGAGAGCGCGGCGGCGACGTGGTTGTCGTCCTCGACGAGCAGCAGTCTCATTCCGGCCCCCTCCGGTGCAGCGGTCGTACGGTCGTGGTTCGTCCTCGGCTTGTCCGCGGAAAACCCGCGCATTGTAGAAAACGCGCGCACGCGCGCGTGCACAGGGCAGTCACGCTGATGGACGCCGGTGGCGTCAAGTGGGTTCCGGTGACAGGCCGGTTCCGTTACGCGGCCGATACGCCGGCCGCCCATGCTGCCACCGCAGGTGCCCGCCGACTGTCGGATCGTGATGCTCAGATCTCGCTCAGATGTGATGACGCTGGTCATCGGCGAAAACTACATTCCTCCGAAACCGAGGAGGACGGAGCCCGAAAGCGATGACCGAAGTATCGGTGGCCAAGGAGGACGTGGCCGCGACCGGAGAACTGGTCGTCCTGAAGAACGTCAACAAGCATTTCGGAGCGTTGCACGTACTCCAGGACATCGATCTGACGATCGCCCGCGGTGAGGTCGTCGTGGTGATCGGGCCCTCCGGGTCCGGCAAGTCCACTTTGTGCCGCACCATCAACCGTCTGGAGACCATCGACAGCGGAACCATCACCATCGACGGCAGGCCGCTGCCGCAGGAGGGCAGGGAGCTGGCCCGGCTGCGCGCCGACGTCGGCATGGTCTTCCAGTCCTTCAACCTCTTCGCGCACAAGACGGTGCTGGAGAACGTGATGCTCGGGCAGCTCAAGGTCCGCAAGGCGGACCGCAGGCAGGCCGAGGAGCGGGCCCGCGCCCTGCTCGACCGGGTCGGGGTGGGCACCCAGGCCGACAAGTACCCCGCGCAGCTCTCCGGCGGCCAGCAGCAGCGCGTGGCGATCGCGCGGGCACTGGCGATGGACCCGAAGGTCATGCTCTTCGACGAGCCGACCTCGGCGCTCGACCCCGAGATGATCAACGAGGTCCTCGATGTCATGCAACAGCTCGCCGGGGACGGCATGACGATGATCGTCGTCACGCACGAGATGGGCTTCGCGCGTTCGGCCGCCAACCGGGTGGTCTTCATGGCCGACGGCCGGATCGTCGAACAGGCCACCCCGGACCAGTTCTTCGGCAGTCCGAGCAGCGACCGGGCCAAGGACTTCCTGTCGAAGATCCTGCACCACTGATTCGAGGCGCGGCACAGCCCGCTCCCCTGTCCGTCTTCACCCCGTCTTCACCACAACGAGGGATGTTCATCATGCAGCTCCGCAAGGTCACCGCCGCCTCCGCCGCCGTGCTCGCGCTCGCCCTGTCCGCCACGGCGTGCGGCGGCGGCGACAAGGACGACAGCGGCTCCTCGGGCGGCGGCAAGATCAAGATCGGGATCAAGTACGACCAGCCCGGTCTCGGCCTCCAGGAGCCCGACGGCTCCTTCTCGGGCTTCGACGTGGACGTGGCCACCTATGTCGCCGGGCAACTCGGTTACAAGCCGGACCAGATCGAGTTCGTGCAGACCAAGAGCGCCGACCGGGAGAACGCCCTCGCGCGCGGCGACGTGAAGTTCATCGCGGCCACCTACTCGATCACCGACGAGCGCAAGGCCAAGGTGGACTTCGCCGGCCCGTACCTGCTGGCCCACCAGGACCTGCTGGTCAAGAAGGACTCGACCATCTCCAAGGGCACGGACCTCAACGGCAAGAAGCTGTGTTCCGTGACCGGTTCCACCTCGGCGCAGAACCTCCAGAAGACGATCGCCCCGAAGGCGAACCTGAAGGAGGTCGGCACCTACTCGGAGTGCATCGCGGGCCTGCAGAGCGGCGCCGTCGCCGCCGTGACCACGGACGACTCGATCCTCGCGGGCTTCGCCTCGCAGGACAAGTACAAGGGCCAGTTCAAGCTCGCCGGCCTGAAGCTGAGCAACGAGAACTACGGCATCGGCGTCAAGAAGGGCGACTCCGCGACCGTTGACAAGATCAACAAGGCGCTGGAGAAGATGGTCTCCGACGGCTCCTGGCAGAAGGCAGTCGACAAGAACTTCGGCCCGGCGAACTACAAGAACGAGCCCGCCCCGAAGATCGGCGTGATCGTCAAGTAAGGCCGCGGTTCTCCAGGGGACCCTCTCGGGCGCGCCGCCCGCCACCGCTCCCCCGTCGGCGGCGCGCTCTGCCCTCCACGTACCCCACACACCCGGAAGCGCGGGAATTCGTGTTCGACTTTCTTCAAGGCTACGACGTCCTGGGGGCGTTCTGGACGACGGTGAAACTGACCGTCTTCTCCGCCGTCGGCTCCCTGGTCTGGGGCACCCTGCTGGCCGCCATGCGGGTCAGCCCGGTCCCGCTGATGCGCGGGTTCGGCACCGCCTACGTCAACATCGTCCGGAACATCCCTCTGACGGTCATCGTCATCTTCACCTCGCTGGGCCTCGCCGACATCTTCGGCGTGACGCTCGGCGCCTCCGACTTCAAGGTGCAGGGCTTCCGCCTCGCGGTGCTCGGCCTTGCCGCCTACACCGCGGCCTTCGTCTGCGAGGCGCTGCGCTCCGGCATCAACACCGTGCCCGTCGGCCAGGCCGAGGCGGCCCGCGCGATCGGGCTGAACTTCTCCCAGACCCTGCGGCTGATCGTGCTGCCGCAAGCCTTCCGCGCGGTGATCGGCCCGTTGGCCAACGTCCTGATCGCCCTGACCAAGAACACCACCGTGGCGGCCGCGATCAGCGTCGCCGAGGCCGCGGCCCTGATGAAGACGATGATCGAGAACGAGGCCCAGACCGTGGCCATCGGCGCGGTCTTCGCCTTCGGCTTCGTGGTCCTGACCCTCCCGACCGGCCTGTTCCTCGGCTGGCTCGCCAAGCGCCTGGCGGTGAAGCGATGAGCTCCGTCCTGTACGACACTCCGGGGCCCCGCGCCAAGCGGCGCAACCTGCTGTTCTCCGTCGCCTTCGTCCTGCTCCTCGCCCTGCTGGCCTGGTGGGTCTGGCAGAAGCTGGACGACAAGGGCCAGTTGAAGTGGGCTCTGTGGCAGCCCTTCACCACCTCCGAGGCGTGGACCACGTATCTGCTGCCGGGGCTCGGCAACACCCTCAAGGCGGCCGCGCTCGCCATGGTGATCGCCCTGCCGCTGGGCGCGGCCTTCGGCATAGCCCGGATGTCCGACCACGCCTGGGTGCGGATCCCGGCAGCCTGGATGGTGGAGTTCTTCCGTTCGATCCCGGTGCTGCTGCTGATGCTGTTCGCCCAGGAGTTCTACGTCCGCTCCACCGACGTCGGCAGTGACGAACGGCCGCTGTACGCGGTCGTCACCGGCCTGGTGCTCTACAACGCCTCGGTCCTCGCCGAGGTCGTACGGGCCGGCGTCCTCGCGCTTCCCAAGGGGCAGACGGAGGCGGCGTACGCGATCGGGCTGCGCAAGGGGCAGACGATGACCGGCATCCTGCTGCCGCAGGCGGTCACCGTGATGCTGCCGGCCATCGTCAGCCAGCTCGTGGTGATCGTGAAGGACACCGCGCTGGGCGGGGTGATGCTGCAGTTCACGGAGCTGCTCACGGCGCGCGGCACCCTGGCTGCCAACTACGCCAACGTCATCCCCAGCTTCGTCGTCGTGGCGCTCGTCTTCATCGTGCTCAACCTCGCGCTCACCACCTTCGCCTCCTGGCTGGAGCGGCGGCTGCGGCGCAGCAAGCGGGGCACGGGCGCGGTCCTCGGGGCCGAGGACGTCCAGGACCTGAACGCGGCCGAGGTGACCGGCGCCTTCGGCACGGGGGCGTCCGCCTGACGCGGAGTCGACCCGCGCACGGGGTACGGGGGCGGCGGCCGCACGGTCGCCGCCCCCGCCTCGTCGCACCGGCCAGGCGGTCTCCGCGCGCCCGCCATGCTGACGTGTCCCCGGGTGCGCCGCTTGACCGGGTGGCGCCCAGTCTGTTGCATACGTTCTGTGATCGTGCACCCTGCTCCACCCACCTGTTCACCCAGCTCCGTCGGGACTCGCGTACGGGCAGGGGGCGCCGCGCCGTGGACCCGGTGATCATCGTCGGAGCGGGGCCCGTCGGGCTCACGCTCGCCCTGGCGCTGGCCCGTCAGGAGGTACCGGCCGTCGTCCTCGACGAGGGTCCGGGCAAGGACGAGCCGCGCCCGGCGCGCACCGTGGTGCTGCGCGAGGACACCGCCGCCCTGGTGACGCGGCTGAGCGGCGCACCCCTGGACGAGCTGGGCCTGCGCTGGACCGGCTGGCGGTCGGTGCGGCGCCGGCAGGTGATGCGTGAGGTCGTCTTCGACGACACCGGCGAGCCTGCTCCGCTGCACATCGAGCAGCACGTGCTCACCGGCGCGCTGCGCGCCGCGATCGCCGACGAAGCGCTGGTCAGGGTGGTCACCGACAGCCGCCTGGACACCGTCGAGCAGGAGCGCTCCGGGGTCACCGCGCACACCCGGGGCCCCAAGGGCACCTGGTGGCGCGGCAGTTACCTGGTGGGCTGCGACGGCCCCCGCTCGACCGTGCGCAAGCTGCTGGACATCCGCTTCCCGGGCCGTACGGCGGTGGAACGACACGCGGTCGCCGCGCTGCGCGCGGAACTTCCGTGGCCCGGTCAGGCGTTGCTCCATCGGACACCGCCGTGGCGGATGTCCGGGCCCTCGGCCGGGGAGGTGACCGCCCGCCCCCTCCCGGACGGCGTGTGGCGCCTGGACTGGCTGCTGCCGCCCGGCAAGGACCTGGTCACGCCCGAGCTGCTCGTGACCCGGATCCGCGAGACCCTCGCGGGCTGGACGGACGGCACCACACCGCCGTACGACCTGCTCGACACCGGCGTCCACACCGTGCACCACCGCCTCGCCCGCCGGTGGCGGGTGGGCAGGGTGTTCGTCGCCGGGGACGCCGCGCACCTGCTCGGCGCACTCGGTACGCACGGGCTCGACGAGGGGCTGCGGGACGTCGACAACCTCGCCTGGAAGCTGGCCCCGGCCTGGCACCACGGCCCGCACGAGGCGCTGCTGGACAGCTACCAGACCGAGCGGCGCGGCGCGGTCGCCGCCCGGCTGCGCGCCGCCGACCAGGTGCTGCCGGTGCTGCGCGGCGGTGGCGGACTGCGCGGGTTCGTCCCCGGCGCGTCCAGGGGGCACGACGCGCTCCTCACGGACGGTCACCTGGGGCGCGGCCCGCTCGGTGCGCCGGGGGCGTACGCCGACTCGCCCCTGGCACCCCGGCACCTGGAGCACGAGATCCCGGTCGGCACTCCGCCCGGCTCCCAGGTCACCGACGTCAAGGTCACCGCGGAGGACGGCTCCTTCGTGCGGCTGCGCTCCCGGCTCGGCCGCGGCGCGCTGCTCGTCGTCCTCATCGCGCCCGGTACCGGGGTGTGGGACCGCAAGCACTGGGTCTCCGCCGGGATCATGCCCCGGCTCGCGGCGGCCGTGACCGCGCTGCCGCACCCGGCCGAACTGCTGGTCGCCGAGGCCTATCCGGACGCCCCGGCGCACACCGTGCTGCTCGTGCGCCCCGACGGTCACCTGGTCACGGCCCTCAACGGGGTCCGCCCGGCCGATCTCTACGCGGCGGCCGAGGCGACCCTGGGCGGCAAGGACCAGGAGAGCACGGAGCACCCCGAGGACGCGCCGCCCACCGAGCGGACGGACCAGAGGACCGGGGCGGAGGCCGGTTCCCCCGCCCGGTGACCGAGCGGTCCACATGCCGACGCTGAGTTGACCGGTCCGGACCGGCATGGTGTACTCCGCATCGTGAACGACACCACTGTGCGCCTGTGGCGGAAGGTCCATGTGGACCTCGTCCGCTATGCGGGCTGCGTGTGTCTTCCGTCCTGCTGACTTCGCACTCCACTTCTCTCAGGGCGCCGTCTGCGCCCGTTTCTGCGAACTCTCATCAGGATCGGTGCACGTGTCTGCTTCCCTCTCCTCCGCTCCCGTCTCCTCCTCCGCCCCCGCGCCCGGCGCCGCGCCCACCCAGGCGGACCTTCTCGACTTCGTCCGGCGTACGGCCGCCGACGCCGAGCTGATCGCCTCGCTCCCGCTGGACCCCGAGGGCCGCACCTGGGTACGGCTCGACGGCCCCGGCGGCAGTGAGGCCTGGCTGATCGGCTGGCCGCCCGGCAGTGGCACCGGCTGGCACGACCACGCCGAGTCGGTCGGCGCCTTCCTCACCGCCCGCGGTGAACTGAAGGAGTTCTCCCTGGCCACCCGGCTGCCCACGGACGGCTGGAAGACCCTGGAGCTCTCCGAGGGCGTGGACCGCGAGCGCCGGCTGCCGGCCGGAAAGGGCAGGTCCTTCGGTCGCGACCACGTCCACGAGGTGCTCAACGAGTCCGCCGAGCAGCACGCGATCTCCGTCCACGCCTACTACCCGCCGCTGCCCCGGATCCGTCGCTACAGCCGCACCGGACAGGTGCTGCGCCTGGAGCAGGTCGAGCGCCCGGAGGACTGGCAGTGAGCGGCCCGGAACAGGCGGAACAACGCCCGGTCGGCATCGACGAGCTGCTGGAGCGGGTGCGCACGGGCTACCGGCGCATCGAGGCGCAGGCGGCGTACGAAGCGGCGCGCACCGGTGATGCCCTGCTCGTCGACATCCGGTACGCGGCTCTGCGCGACCGGGACGGGCTGATACCCGGTGCCCTCGTCATAGAGCGCAACGAACTGGAGTGGCGCCTGGACCCCCAGGGCAGCCACAGAACCGCGGAGGCAACCGGCCACGACATCCAGGTCGTGGTGATCTGCAACGAGGGATACGCCTCCAGCCTGGCCGCCGCCTCCCTCCACCAGCTGGGCCTGCACCGGGCGACCGACCTGATCGGCGGCTTCCAGGCGTGGAAGGCGGCGGGCCTGCCGGTCACGCCGCCGGCCTGAACCGGCGGACCGGCCGCGGTGGCCGGTGGCCGGTGGCCGTCTGGCGGACTACTGGTCGGCGGAGACCACGACCGGGGCCGCCGCGTAGCGCTCGGTACGGATCGTGCCGCGCAGGCCGGTGTCGAGGAGGGTGCCGCAGGCGGAGATCAGGGCGGCCGCGCAGAGCAGGGCGAGGAAGGCGCCGAGGAAGCCGGTCTTGCGGGCACGGACGGTCTTGAGGGCGTAGCGCAGCAGCATCATGGCGTACACCGTCGTCCATGCGGAGGCCCCAAGGCTCTGCGGCGTTCCGGCGTCCTGGCCGGGGGTGAGCCCCCCTTCCGAGGCTGTCGCCCCGTCAGAAGCTCCCGTCGTCCAGGAACTCCGTGTCCTCGCCCTCCTCCTCCAGGGCTCGCCGGACGACCCGCAGGGCCATGCCCTCGGGATACCCCTTGCGGGCGAGCATGCCGGCGAGTCGTCGGATCCGCTTGTCGCGGTCGAGGCCCCGGGTGGAGCGGAGTCTGCGGGCGACGAGTTCGCGGGCCGTCTCCTCCTCCTGCTCGGAGTCGAGCTGGGCGACGGCCTCGTCGACGAGCGCCGGGGCGACGCCCTTGGTGCGCAACTCCTGGGCGAGTGCGCGCCTGGCCAGGCCGCGGCCGTGGTGCCGGGACTCCACCCAGGCGTCCGCGAACGCGCTGTCGTTGATCAGCCCGACCTCCTCGAACCGCGACAGCACCTCCTCGGCGACGTCGTCCGGGATCTCCCGCTTGCGCAGGGCGTCCGCGAGCTGCTTCCGGGTGCGCGGGGTCCCGGTGAGCAGGCGCAGGCAGATCGCCCGCGCCCGCTCAGCCGGGTCCGCCGGAGGTTCCCCCTGCTCGGCCCTCGACGAGAAAGAGGAACCCCCGGGCCCTCCGTCCGCAGCGGACGGCTCCCCGACGCCGCGCCGACGGCGGGCCCCGGGCCCGCGCGAGCCACGGCCGGGTGACCCGTGCCCGCGGAACCCGCCCGTGCCGCCGTGCACGCCTTCACCGTGCGTGCCGTCACCGTGCACGGCGTCATCGTGCGAGCCGTCACCCCCGTAGACGCCGTCCCCGTAGTCGCCGCCGCTCGTGCCGTAGGCCGCGTCGCCGTCCCCGGCGGAGGCCGGGTCGCCCCCGGTGCCCCTCCCCCGTGGGGCACCGGGGGACGTGTATGCGTGGTCGGCCCAGTCGGTTCGTCGTGTCACGGCGTCAGCTCTTGGCGGTGGCGGCCTTGGGCTTGGTGGTCTTGGCAGCGGCCGGGGCGGGCACCGTCTTCGCCGTGTCGTCCGGGGCCGCGGGGGTGGTGACCGCCGCGTCCGCGCCCGGCTCGGCGGCGGGCTCCTCCGGGCGGACACCGACGCCCAGCTTCTCCTTGATCTTCTTCTCGATCTCGTTGGCCAGGTCGGGATTGTCCTTGAGGAAGTTGCGCGCGTTCTCCTTGCCCTGGCCGAGCTGGTCGCCCTCGTACGTGTACCAGGCGCCGGCCTTGCGGACGAACCCGTGCTCCACGCCCATGTCGATCAGACCGCCCTCGCGGCTGATGCCCTGGCCGTAGAGGATGTCGAACTCGGCCTGCTTGAAGGGGGGCGCGACCTTGTTCTTGACGACCTTGACCCGGGTGCGGTTGCCGACCGCCTCGGTGCCGTCCTTCAGGGTCTCGATGCGGCGGATGTCGATGCGCACCGAGGCGTAGAACTTCAGCGCGCGGCCACCGGTCGTGGTCTCCGGGGAACCGAACATCACGCCGATCTTCTCGCGCAGCTGGTTGATGAAGATCGCGGTGGTCTTTGACTGGTTGAGCGCGCTGGTGATCTTCCGCAGCGCCTGGCTCATCAGGCGGGCCTGGAGACCGACATGGCTGTCGCCCATCTCGCCCTCGATCTCGGCGCGCGGGACGAGCGCGGCGACGGAGTCGATGACGATGAGGTCGAGGGCGCCGGAGCGGACCAGCATGTCCACGATCTCCAGAGCCTGCTCGCCGTTGTCGGGCTGGGAGAGGATCAGGTTGTCGATGTCGACGCCGAGCTTCTTCGCGTACTCGGGGTCGAGGGCGTGCTCCGCGTCCACGAACGCGACCTGGCCGCCGGCCTTCTGCGCGTTGGCCACGGCGTGCAGGGTCAGGGTCGTCTTACCGGAGGACTCCGGTCCGTAGATCTCCACGACGCGGCCGCGCGGCAGGCCACCGACACCGAGGGCGACGTCGAGCGCGGTCGAGCCGGTCGAGATGACCTCGATGGGCTCCTTGGCCCGCTCGCCCATGCGCATGACCGCGCCCTTGCCGAATTGCCGTTCAATCTGTGCGAGCGCGGCGTCGAGCGCCTTCTCGCGGTCGGTTCCTGCCATGGGTTCCACCCGGTTTGCTTGAGTCGATCGCTTCACGTCAAAGACGCTAACGCCTGCCACTGACAATGCGCCCCGACGCCGGTTCGGCCTGTGGACAACTCGGGGACTTACCCCCCGAAAACGTGTCGAACTGCCGCCGAAATCCCCACTGGGAGCCGCACCGGAGCCTCCATAAGAATAGATGTTCGATTTTCGTGTCAAGCGCACCACGCGGTACTCCCGCCACTTCCCCGCAGGGGGCTCACCCCCGCTCACCCCGCGCTCACCCACCGCTCACCCACGGGTCGCGGGCGGGAGCGTGCGGCACGCCGGGGGCGCGGGCGGGACGGGGGCCGCGGCACGGTCCACCGCACCACCCCGCGAGGCGTTCACCCGATCGTGGATTTCCGTAGGCACCCGCCCGCCGTGCCCCGATGCTCGAAGAGGCGGCCGGGGAGCGGCGCCGCCCTGGAATCCGTGGGTGGGAGAGCGCATGACACCTGAGACAGCACGACGCGGTGGTGAGACAGCACGACGCGGTCTGGACGAACAGGCCGTGCTGCTGGCGGCGGGGCTGGCCAACCTGGCGGTGAGCACGGTGGGCACCGCCTTCGGGACGTTACGGGGGCTGCTGCGCCGGGCGGACGCCGGCGAGCTGGCGGCGGAGGCAGAGCACGACCTCACCGCACGGGGGCGCCTGGTCCTGGACCGGTACGCGGCCGTACCCCCGGCCCATCTGGAGATCCTCGCCCGGCACACCCTGGCCCGGCGGACCGCCGCCGATGACTGAGCGGTGGGATCCGGGCGCCTTCAAGAACCGCGTCGACGAGGTACTGCGCCGGTTCGTCGCCGAGGAGGCCGACCTGTTCGCGGCGGTCGACCCGCTGCTGAGCCCGGTGGCCGGGCAACTGGAGGCGGCGGTCGCGGACGGCAAACGGCTGCGCGCGGCGTTCTGCTACTGGGGCTGGCGTGCGGTCGGCCAGCCGGACAGCGACGCGCTGGTACGGGCGGCGGCCTCCATGGAGCTGGTGCACGCCGCCGCCGTCGTGCACGACGACCTCATCGACGACAGCCCGCTGCGGCACGGGCGCCCCACCCCGCATCTCGCCCTGCGTGCGGCCGTGGGGGACCGCGCGCACGCCGACGACACCGCGCGGTCGCTGGCGATGCTCGTGGGCGACCTGCTGATGTCCCTGGCCGGGCAGTTGTTCGCCACCTGCGGGCTGCCCGCCGCCTACCTCACCCGGGCCCGACCCCTGTGGTCGGTGCTGGCCCGGGAGCTGATCGCGGGCGAGTGCCTGGAGATCCTGCGCACCGGAACCGGTCCGGACACCTCTGCGTCGCTGAAGGTGATCCGCTACAAGACCGCGAAGTACACCGTGGAGCAGCCCCTGCTGATCGGCGGCGCCCTGGCCGGCGCCGGCCGGCGGCTGCGCGAGGGGTACTCCGCGTACGGGCTGCCGCTGGGCGAGGCCTTCCAGCTCCGCGACGACCTGCTCGGCCTGTTCGGCGCACCGGAGCACACCGGCAAGGCCAACGCCGACGACGTGCGCGGCCACCGGCCCACCGCCCTGCTCGCGGAGACCTGGCGGCTGGCCCGTGCCGACGACCGGGAGCGGCTGGGCGCCTTGCTCGGCAGCCGGGACCTGGACGCGGAGGGCCTGGACACGGTCCGCGAGGTCATGTGCCGGCTCGGCGCACCCGACCGGATCGAGCACATGATCGGCGCGCGGGTCACGGAAGCCCTCGACGCCCTTCACGAACTGGGCCTCCCGGCTCCCTCCGCCCATGCCCTGACCTCGCTGGCCCGTTCGGCCACGGTCCGCCTGTCCTGACCCCCACGGGTGGCCAGGACGACACCCGCGACGACGAAGGAGCCCTGCCGTGATCCACACCGAGGCCTCGATGGACGCCCTGCGGCACGCCGGTGACGAACTCGCCGACGCCACGGTCGCCACACTCTTCGAACGAGGGGAGGTAGGCACGTTCAACACCCTGATGCGCTACGTCTCCACCGCCGGCGCTCCGCTGCCCGACGGGCTGCCCGACGTCGCGCGGGAGTACCTGGAGGCCACCCGGGTGCCGCCGTCCTGGGTGGACTGGGGCGAGATGGAGAAGGCCCGGCTGTTCTTCATCGACAACAACGTGCACATCTCGACCGCGCTGTCCTTCGCCGCCATGCCCGCCTGCTACGTGGTCCCGCGCGTGGCGAAGCTGCTGTCGGCCACCCACGGGCTGCGCTACCCGTCCAAGCGCATGGCGGAGACCGGTCAGTTCACCGTCTACCTCATGCGGCCCGACGCCTTCGAGGCCGGCGGCCGCTTCGTCCCCGCCGCCCAGAAGGTGCGTCTGCTGCACGCCTCCATCCGGCATCACCTCAGGCGTGAGAACCGCTGGGACACCGAGGCGCTGGGCACGCCGATCTGCCAGGAGGACATGATCGGCGGGCAGATGTTCTTCTCGATGCTGGTCCTCGACAGCCTGCACCGGCTGGGCGTCCATCTGTCCACGGAGGGCGCGGAGGCGTACTACTACGCCTGGCGGGTGGTGGGCGCCATGCTCGGCGTCGACCAGGAGGCCGTCCCGAGGACACTCGACGAGGCGCGCGCCTTCCTCGACCTGTACATGGTCCGGCACATGGGGCCCTCCGAGGAGGGCGCGGTCCTGACCCGGCAGCTCATCGACCTCTACGAGGAGGTCGTCCCCGGCACCTTCTTCGATCCGGTCGTCTCCGCCCTGATCCGCCACCTGGTCGGCGACACCTGCGCCGACTGGCTGGAGGTGCCGCGCACCCCGTGGGACACCGTCGTCAAGGCCGTACCGCATCTCCTCGGCGTCCTGGAGGCCGTCGAGGACCGCTCCCCGCTGGGCGCCTGGGCCCTGGACCGCCTCGGCCACCTCACCACCGTGCTCGAACTGTCCTCGCTCACCCGTGGCCGCGTCATGCACTACGCCATCCCCGAACACCTCAGGAAGGACTACGGCGTCACGCGCACCGTGCCCCGCACCCGGCGATGGACCCCGCCGGCCGCCACGGTCTCCTGATCTCCAGATCTCTTGATCTCCTGCTCCGCACGACGTACCGCCGGTGCCTTCGGCCGGACGACGACCGGGCGGGCAACCCCCGGGAGGCTGGGCGCATGTCCTCCTCTCCGAAGAGTCCGCCCCGGAAGGCACCGGCGAACCCGCCGGCCGGGATGCGCTCCGCCGAGCGGCTCTGTCACACGACCAGTGCCTTCCTCGCCCTGTCCGGTCTGGCACATCTCATGGTGTTCGCGGTCGACGGCGGCCCCTGGTACGGCCCGGTCTCGTGGCGCAAGCCCGTCACGTTCGGGCTCTCCTTCGGGCTGACGCTGATCGCGGTCACCTGGGTCACGTCGTACCTGAGGATCGGAGAGCGGCTGCGGAGCCTGCTGCTGCTCGTGTTCGCCGCCGACTGCGTGGTGGAGGTCGGCGGGATCACACTGCAGGCATGGCGCCGGGTGCCCTCGCACCTCGACATGCAGACGCCGTTCGACACGGCGGTGTCCATGGCACTCGCCGTGGGCGGCGGGGTTCTGGTGGTGCTGCTCGGCGTCTTCGCGGTGGTGTCCTTCCGGCGGCGCCCGGCCGGCCCCGCGGGCATGGCGCTCGCGGTGCGCTCCGGGTTCGCGCTCCTGCTGGTGGCGCTGGCCTCGGGAGCGGCGATGATCGCGCGCGGGGTGGTGCTCGTCCGGACCGGGCACCAGGAGGCGGCGTACGAGTCGACGGCCCCGCTCAAGCCGCTGCACGGGGTCAGCCTGCACGCGGTGCTGGTCCTGCCGGCCCTGGCCTGGCTGCTGTCCCGCACCGCCTGGAGCGAGCGGACCCGGTGGCGGGTCGTGGCCGTGGCGGTGGGCTGCTACGCGGCCGCGGTGGCCGCGGCCGGGAGCTGGGCGGTGCTCACCTACCGGTAGCGGCGGGCGTCAGGACGGACTGTCCCCGGATCCCTCGGCGGGCCGCTGCCATATCAGCCTCCGTGCACGGGTGAGCAGCCCCGGGCCGCCCGCGTCGCGTCGGCGGTGACCGTGCACCCGGGGGTCGTCCGTGACGTCGTAGCGCTTCACATAGGCGCCCAGGAACGCCTGGAGGGTGGCGACCGCGGGAATGGCGATCAGCGCGCCGACCGCGCCGAGGAGCGCGGTGCCCGCGATGACCGAGCCGAAGGCGACCGCCGGGTGGATGTCGACCGACTTGGAGGTCAGCTTGGGTTGGAGCACGTAGTTCTCGAACTGCTGGTAGACCACGACGAACACCAGCACCCACACCGCGTACAGGGGGTTGACGGTGAACGCGATCAGCATCGGCAGCGCACCCGCGAGATAGGTGCCGATGGTGGGGATGAACTGTGAGACCAGCCCCACCCAGACGCCCAGCACGGGCGCGTACGGCACGCCCAGGGCCTCCAGCAGGATGTAGTGGGCGATGCCGGAGATCAGCGCCATCACACCGCGCGAGTACAGGTAGCCGCCGGTCTTGTCGACGGCGATCTCCCAGGCCCGGAGCACCTCGGCCTGGCGGGCCGGCGGCAGCACGGAGCACAGGGTCCGGCGCAGCCGGGGGCCGTCGGCGGCGAAGTAGAACGCGAAGAGGGTGATGGTGAGCAACTGGAACAGGCCGCCGAGCACCTGCCCGGAGACGTCGAGCACGCCGGCCGCGCTGTTCTGCGCGTACTTGCGCAGCCAGTCGGAGTGCAGCAGGCCCTCCTGGACGTCGACCCGTCTCAGGTGGCTGTGGAAGGTCTCGTTGACCCAGTTGATGACCGAGTCCAGGTAGTCCGGGAAGTCCGTGACGATCTTGTTGATCTGTCCGGCGAGCATCGAGCCGAGCAGGGTGACGAAGCCCGCGACGGCGATCGCCAGGCCCAGGAAGACCAGGAAGGTCGCGAAGCCGCGGCGCATGCCCCGGGACGCCATCCAGCTCACCGCGGGCTCGATGGCCAGCGCCAGGAAGAACGCGATGAGGATGTTGATCAGCAGGCCGGTCAGCTGGTGGAAGGCCCAGCTGCCCAGCTGGAAGGCGGCGACGAGGGCGAGCGCCAGCACCATGGCGCGCGGCAGCCAGCGGGGCATGCGGGCGCCCGGTACCGCACCGCCGACGGCCGGCGATCCGGCTCGCGGCGTCGTGCCCGACGTGCCGGCCGTGCCGACCGTGTCGGCCGGGGATGTGTCCTGGGCGGTCCGCCCACCCTCGTCAGTGGCTGCCACGGTGCAAGTCTCGCGCACGCCACTGACAACGCGTGGCCCGGATTCGATCTTCGTGCACGGTCAGCGCCTCTCCCCCGGAACGTTCATGACCGTGCAGACCACGCGCCACACGTCCTTCGCCTCCCAGCCGGCGTCCAGCGCCTCGTTCACCGTCAGCCCGCCGAGCTCCGTCATCACGTGATCACGCGCGAAGGTGTCGGCGTACCCGGAACCGAAGTGTTCCGCCATCCGCTGCCAGAAGACCGTCAACCGCATGACTCCAGTATCCCGCCCCTGAGAGTGGGCCCTGCCCGGGAGCACTCGCCGAGACCGCTTTCCGCCCTACGGTCTTTCGCATGGCCGAAACCGGAGCTTCCCCACTCCCCCCTACGCCCCCGGCGCACTCCCCTCTCCTGCGCGCCGAGCAGTTCGTGTGGCTCACCGCGCGCGTGCTGGAACAGCGGCTCTTCTCGTATCACTTCCTGAACGGCGGTCCCGATCCGGTGGAGACGGCGCTGGACGCCTACCGCAACGAGGACGGCGGCTATGCGCACGCGCTGGAGCCCGACCTGCGCGGGCCGGTGAGCCAGCCGCTGCACACCGGACGTGCGCTGCGGATCCTGGACGCCATCGGGCGGTGCGGCGGGCAGCGGGTGGAGCGGGTGTGCCGCTATCTGACGGCCGTCTCCGCGGCCGACGGGGCGCTGCCGGCGGTCCGTCCGAGCCAGCGCGGCTATCCGGCGGCGCCGTTCGTCCCGGTCGTCGACGACCCGCCCAGCGAGCTCCTCGCCACCGGCCCGGTGGTGGGCCTGCTGCACCGCAACGAGGTCTGGCACGCGTGGCTGTTCAGGGCCACCGACTTCTGCTGGCAGGAGATCGACCGTCTGGAGAAGTCGCACCCCTACGAGATCGAGGCCGCGGTCGCCTTCCTGGACACGGTGCCCGACCGCTCACGCGCGGAGGCGGCCGCCGACCGGCTGGGCCGCCTGGTGCGCGAGCAGCGGCTGGCCGCGCTGGACCCCGAGCGGCTCGGCGTCTACCCGGTGGCGCCCGGCTACGCACCGCGCGAGCACCACTTCCCGCACGACTTCGCGAAGTCGCCGGACTCGCTCGCCCGCGCGTGGTTCACCGACGAGGAGATGACCCGCTCGCTCGACTTCCTCGCCGCCGAGCAGGAGGCGGACGGCGGCTGGCCGATCCGCTGGCGCCAGTGGGCACCGGCCGCCGCCCTGGAGGCCCGCCCGATGGTGACGATCGAGGCGTTGCACACACTCAGGGCGTACGGCCGCTTCGTGGGGTGACGGACGAGAGCGGAGCGCGGGCCCGTCGGCGGCCGCCCGCCCTCCGGCAGTCAAACCAGACGAACCTTAAGAAGCTGTAAGAAACTGCGAGAAACCGGAAGAAATACGACCGAAGGCACGACCGGGACCGCCCGGTTCTCGTATCTCCGCAGGTCAGGTCCGTTGTCAGTGGCCGGGTGCAGGATGGACGCATGGCGAAATCCGCGCACCGGGCCCTCGACGGCTTCTCCCCCGCGACCCGCGGCTGGTTCACGGGGGCGTTCTCCGCGCCCACCGCGGCCCAGGCGGGCGCGTGGCAGGCCATCGGCGCGGGCTCGGACGTGCTGGTGGTCGCCCCGACCGGCTCCGGCAAGACGCTGGCCGCCTTCCTCGCCGCCCTGGACCAGCTGGCCTCCACCCCGCCCCCGGCCGACCCGAAGAAGCGCTGCCGGGTGCTGTACGTGTCACCGCTCAAGGCCCTCGCGGTCGACGTCGAGCGGAACCTGCGCAGCCCGCTGACCGGCATCCGCCAGGAGTCCGTGCGCCTCGGACTGCCCGAGCCGGAGGTGAAGGTCGGCATCCGCTCCGGTGACACCCCGGCCGCCGAGCGCCGCGCCCTGTCCACCCGGCCGCCGGACATCCTGATCACCACCCCGGAGTCGCTGTTCCTGATGCTGACGTCGGCCACGCGCGACGCGCTGACCGGCATCGAGACGGTCATCCTGGACGAGGTGCACGCGGTCGCCGGCACCAAGCGCGGCGCACACCTCGCGCTCTCCCTGGAGCGGCTGGACGAACTGCTGCCGAAGCCGGCCCGCCGCATCGGCCTGTCGGCAACCGTCCGCCCGGTCGACGAGGTGGCCCGCTACCTCTCGCCGCGCCGCAAGGTGGAGATCGTCCAGCCGAAGTCCGGCAAGGAGTTCGACCTCTCCGTCGTCGTGCCGGTGGAGGACATGGGAGAGCTGGGCGGCTCCCCGGCCACCGACGGCGCCGAGGGCGCGGAGAAGCCGTCGATCTGGCCGCACGTGGAGGAGCGGATCGCCGACCTGGTGCAGGCGCACCGCTCGACGATCGTCTTCGTGAACTCGCGCCGGCTGGCGGAGCGGCTGTGCAACCGGCTCAACGAGATCGCCTACGAGCGGGCGACCGGCGAGCCGCTGGACGAACACCACTCCCCGGCCGAGCTGATGGGCGGCTCGGGCGCGGCGCAGGGTGCCCCGCCCGTCCTGGCCCGTGCGCACCACGGCTCGGTCTCCAAGGAGCAGCGCGCCCTGGTCGAGGAGGACCTGAAGGCCGGCCGGCTGCCCGCCGTGGTGGCCACCTCCAGTCTCGAACTGGGCATCGACATGGGCGCGGTGGACCTGGTCGTCCAGGTCGAGTCCCCGCCGTCGGTGGCCTCCGGTCTGCAGCGCGTGGGCCGCGCGGGGCACCAGGTGGGCGCGGTCTCCACCGGCGTGGTCTTCCCCAAGTACCGGGGCGACCTGGTCCAGGCGGCCGTGGTCACCGAGCGGATGCGCACCGGCTCCATCGAGTCCCTGAAGGTCCCGGCCAACCCGCTGGACGTACTGGCCCAGCAGCTGGTCGCGATGACGTCGCTGGACACCTGGCAGGTCGACGACCTGCTGGCCACCGTCCGCCGCGCGGCTCCTTTCGCCTCGCTCCCGGAGTCGGCGTTCACCGCGGTCCTGGACATGCTGGCGGGCCGCTACCCGTCGGACGCGTTCGCGGAGCTGCGCCCGCGGGTGGTCTGGGACCGGGTCGCGGGGACGGTCACCGGCCGGCCCGGCGCGCAGCGGCTCGCGGTCACCTCCGGCGGCACCATTCCCGACCGCGGTCTCTTCGGTGTCTTCCTGGCCGGTGCCGACCCCAAGAAGGGTGGCGGCCGGGTCGGCGAGCTGGACGAGGAGATGGTGTACGAGTCCCGGGTGGGTGACGTCTTCACCCTGGGCACCAGTTCCTGGCGCATCGAGGACATCACCCGCGACCGCGTGCTCGTCTCCCCCGCCCCGGGCGTTCCGGGCCGCCTGCCCTTCTGGAAAGGTGACCAGCTGGGCCGCCCGCTCGAACTGGGCCGCGCGGTCGGCGCGTTCCTGCGCGAGGTCGGCTCGCTTCGCAAGGACGACGCCCGGCTGCGCCTCCTCACGGCGGGCCTGGACGCCTGGGCGGCGGACAACGTGCTGTCGTACCTGGACGAACAGCGCGAGGCCTGCGGCCATGTCCCCGACGACCGCACGATCGTGGTCGAGCGCTTCCGCGACGAGCTGGGCGACTGGCGGGTCGTCGTCCACTCCCCCTTCGGCGCCCAGGTCCACGCTCCCTGGGCGCTCGCCCTCGGAGCCCGGCTGTCCGAGCGGTACGGCATGGACGCCCAGGTCATGCATGCCGACGACGGCATCGTGCTGCGGCTGCCGGACGCCGACCTGATGGGCCTGGACCTGCTCGACCAGGCCCCCATGAAGGCCGGTACGGAGTACGACGCCGAACAGGCCCCCGTGGGCGCGGCGGACGTCTCCTTCGACAAGGGCGAGGTCGACCAGATCGTCACCGACCAGGTCGGCGGCTCGGCCCTGTTCGCCTCCCGGTTCCGTGAGTGCGCCGCACGCGCTCTCCTGCTGCCGCGCCGCAACCCCGGCAAGCGCACCCCGCTGTGGCAGCAGCGCCAGCGCGCCGCCCAACTGCTCCAGGTGGCCAGCGAGTTTGGTTCGTTCCCGATCGTCCTGGAGGCCGTCCGCGAGTGCCTCCAGGACGTCTTCGACGTCCCCGGGCTCGTGGAGCTGATGGGTGACCTCGAATCCCGCAGGGTCCGCCTGGTCGAGGTCACCACCCCGGAGCCGTCCCCGTTCGCGCGCTCCCTGCTCTTCGGTTACGTCGCCCAGTTCCTGTACGAGGGTGACTCCCCGCTCGCCGAGCGCCGCGCGGCCGCGCTCTCCCTGGACTCCAGGCTGCTGGCCGAACTGCTGGGCCAGGCGGAGCTGCGGGAGTTGCTCGACGCGGAGGTGCTGACCGAACTGGAGCGCGAGCTCCAGTGGCTGGCCGAGGACCGCCGGATCAAGGACCCGGAGGGCGTGGCCGACGTGCTGCGGCTGCTCGGGCCGCTCACGGACGCCGAGTTGGCGGAGCGGGGCGCCCAGCCGCAGTGGGCGGCGGAGCTGGCGAGGGCCCGCAGGGCCATCAAGGTGCGGATCGGCGGCGGCGAGCACTGGGCGGCGATCGAGGACGCGGGCCGGCTGCGCGACGCCCTCGGCACGGCGCTGCCCGTCGGTGTCCCCGAGGCCTTCATGGAGCCGGTGAAGGATCCGCTCGGCGATCTCCTCGCACGGTACGCGCGCACCCACGGCCCGTTCACGTCGACCGCTGCGGCCGCCCGCTTCGGGCTCGGGGTGGCGGTCACGGAGGGGGCGTTGCAGCGGCTCGCCGCGAGCGGGCGGGTCGTGCAGGGCGAGTTCCATCCGGCGGGGATCGGCCAGGAGTGGTGCGACGCGGCGGTGCTGCGCAGGCTGCGCCGCCGTTCCCTGGCCGCGCTCCGGCACGAACTGGAGCCGGTGGCACCCGCGGCGCTCGCCCAGTTCCTGCCGCAGTGGCAGCACATCGGAAAGGGGCACGGGCTGCGCGGCGTCGACGGACTGGTGCGCGTCGTCGAGCAGTTGCAGGGCTCGTCCGTGCCGGCCTCCGCCCTCGAGAAGCTGGTGCTGCCGTCCCGGGTGGCGAACTACTCGCCCGCGATGCTCGACGAACTCACCGCGGCCGGTGAGATCGTGTGGGCCGGCGCAGGCGCCCTGCCCGGCAAGGACGGCTGGGTCTCGCTCTACCTGGCGGACGCGGCCCCCGTGCTCCTCCCGCCGCCGCACCCGCTGGAGCTGACCGCGCTCCACCAGTCCGTCCTGGACGCCCTCTCCGGCGGCTACGGCCTGTTCTTCCGCCAGATCGCCGACCAGGTGCGCGCCACCACCCACCCGGACGCCACCGATCCCCAACTGGCCGACGCCGTCTGGGACCTGGCCTGGTCGGGGCGGCTCACCAACGACACGCTGGCCCCGATGCGCTCCCTGCTGGGCTCGGGCCGCACCGCGGGCTCCACCGCGCACCGCGCCAAACGTGCCGTCCCGCGCGGCCGTTACGGCTCCCTGACAGCCGCGGCCCGGCCCGCCTCCCGTACCGGCCCGCCGACCGTGGCCGGGCGCTGGTCTCTGCTGCCGCAGCGCGAGCCGGACACCACCGTGCGCGCCCACGCCCTGGCCCGTACCCTCCTCGACCGGCACGGTGTGGTGACCCGCGGCGCGGTCGCGGCGGAGGGCGTGGAGGGCGGCTTCTCTGCGGTCTACCGGATCCTGTCAGCGTTCGAGGAGAGCGGTCAGGCGCGCCGGGGGTACGTCGTGGAGGGCCTGGGGGCGGCCCAGTTCGCGATGGACGGCGCGGTCGACCGGCTGCGCGCGGTGTCCAACGCCCGTGAGCGGGGCGAGAGCCTGCCGGGCACCGGCTTCGACGGCCCCGGCGCCACCAGAACCGCGTTCACCGGCCCGAACGGCGGCCACGGCGCTCCGGCCGCCGACCCGCTCGCCCCCCTCGGCCCGTTCGATGCGGCCGGCTTCGCCGATCCGGACGGCGACTTCACGTGGCCGCCCGAGCCGCCCACCGCTCCCGGCGACTACGTCTCCCCGAAGGACCTCGCCCCCACCGACCCCTTCGCCGCCCCCGGCTACGGCGGCCCCCGGGGCGGCGGTACCGCGCACCCGCACGGCACAAGCCCGTACGGCTCGAACCCCTACGCCTACGGCAGCCACCACACCCGCCCTCCCGCCGCCCCCGATTCCAGAGCCGTGGTCCTCGCCGCCGCCGACCCGGCCAACGCCTACGGCGCCGCGCTCGGCTGGCCCGAGCCGCCGACCGGCGCCGGGCACAAGCCGGGCCGGAAGGCGGGCTCGCTGGTGGTCCTGGTCGAGGGCGAGCTGAGCCTCTACATGGAGCGCGGCGGCAAGACCCTGCTGGCCTGGCCCTCCGCCCCGGACGCGGACGCGACCGGCGACGCCCGGCTCCGCACGGCCGCGGAGGCCCTGGCGGCGGCCGCCCGCGCGGGCTCACTCGGTACGGTCACGGTGGAGCGCGTCAACGGCGCTTCGGCCCTGACCTCTCCCCTCGGCACCCTCCTGGAGGCAGCAGGCTTCATCGCGACCCCGCGCGGCCTGCGGATCCGGGCGTGAACGACCTGGGAACCGCATGGCAGCCGCCCGCCGACAAGCCCGCCCGCACCCCGCACCCCGCCCAGCGTCCGCCGCCGCCCCCACGCGCCCTCCCCGACCCGTCCGGCCGCTCCCGTGCCACCCTTGAGCCATGCCCGAAGGTGACACGGTCTGGCAGGCAGCGAGGCGCCTGCACGACGCGCTCGCCGGCCAGGTGCTGACCGGCAGCGACTTCCGGGTGCCGAAGTACGCCACGGTCGACCTCAGCGGCCGTACGGTCCTCGGCACCACCCCGCGCGGCAAGCATCTGCTCACCCGTTTCGAGGGTGGCCTGACCCTGCACACGCATCTGCGGATGGAAGGGTCGTGGAGGGTCTACGCCGCCGGTGAGCGCTGGCGAGGCGGTCCCGCACACCAGATCCGGGCGATCCTCTCCACCGCCGACCGCGCGGCCGTGGGCTACCGCCTCCAGGTCCTGGAGCTGCTGCGCACCGGCGAGGAGGAGCGCGCCGTGGGCCACCTCGGTCCCGACCTGCTGGGCCCGGACTGGAATCCCGACCGCGCCCTCGCCAACGTCCTCGCGGACCCGGCCCGCCCCCTCGGCGAGGCTCTGCTCGACCAGCGCAACCTCGCCGGGATCGGCAACATCTACAAGAGCGAGCTCTGCTTCCTGCTCGGCGCGACCCCCTGGCTCCCGGTCGGCGCGCTCCCCGCCGACCGCGCCGCGCTCCTCCCCGGCCTCGCCCAGCGCCTCCTGGAGGCCAACCGCGACCGCGCGGTGCGCCGCACCACCGGCCTGCGTGACCACGACCTGTTCGTCTACGGCCGCGCTCCCCGCCCCTGCCTGCGCTGCCGCACCCCCATCCGCCTCGCCGACCAGGGCGACGGCTCCCGCGAACGCCCCACCTACTGGTGCCCCACCTGCCAGACCGGTCCGGCCCCCGCCCCGGGTGCCCGGCATCCTCGGAGGGCCCGCCCCCGCACGACCAATTGACGACCCGTCAGAAACGCTCGTACCGTCCCCTCATGCCCCTCACGGCGTACGACCTCACCGGACGCACCGCATTCGTCACCGGCGCCGCCGGCGGCATCGGCAGGGCGACGGCCGTGCTGCTCGCGGAGGCGGGCGCGACCGTGCACTGCGCGGACCGGGACCCGGACGGCCTGCACGGGACGGCGAGCCTGATCAAGGACCGGGGTGGCACGGCGCACACCCACACCCTCGACGTCACCGACCGGGCGCGGCTCGGACAGGCCGTGCGGTCCTGCGAGCGGCTGGACGTCATGGCGGCGATCGCCGGGATCATGCACCGCAGTCCGGTCCTGGAGACCAGGGACGAGGACCTCGACCGGGTGCTGGGCGTCAATTTCAAGGGCGTGCTGTACGCCTGCCAGGAGGCGGCGCGGCTGATGCTGGCCGGCGGACGCGGCGGCAGCATCATCACCATGGCCTCCGGCGCGATCGACACCGGCGGTCCCGGCCTCCTCTGCTACGGCGCGGCCAAGGCGGCAGTGGTCCAGCTGACCAGGACGCTCGCCAACGAGGTGGGCCGCCAGAGCATACGCGTGAACGCGGTCGCCCCGGGCTGGACGCGCACCCCCATGACCGACCGCCACGACAGCGCGGAGCAGCAACGGACAGAGGACCGGATGGCGCGGATGTCACCTCTGGGCCGGGTGGGTGAGGCGGAGGACGTCGCGCACGCCGTGCTGTATCTGGCGTCCGACGCCTCCTCGTTCACGACGGGCCAGATCCTGCGCCCGAACGGAGGGGTGGCGATGCCCTGGTAGCGTCCCGCGCCCGCCAGGCCGTCCGCCAGCGGGCCGGCCCCAGGGCTCCCGCCGCCCGGGACCTCGGCACGCAGTTCACCGGCAGCAGGCTCAGCCCCCAGCCGCCGGCCGCCACGGTTCCTTCCAGCGCCCCGGCGCCGCCGGTGTACACGATCCGCAGCACGGCCCACCACCACAGCGCCGCCAGCCCCAGCGCGACCCCCCAGCGCACTATCCGCCCCACCATGGCCGTCACCTCCAGCCGGACGCTAGAACGCCGCCCGGCGCATCGGGGAGGCGCACCGAGGGCTCACCGATGCAACGGCCGTGGACCGGCATCGGCCTCTGCTACGCGTTCTCCGCCTGGAACATCCAGTGGTGCTTCTCCAGATCCGCCGTGATCCCGATGAAGATGTCCTGGGAGACCGGGTCCGGCTCAGCGGTCGCCGCGACCCGCTCCCGCATCCGGGTGATGACCGCGCCCAGGGCGTCCACCAGGGCCGCCACCGCGTCCGTGTCCTTGACCCAGCCCCCGGGTACCGACCCGACGCCGCTGCCCGCGGCCACAGTGGCCGCGCGGCCGTCCGGTGAGACGCCCAGCGCCGAGGCACGCTCGGCGACCGTGTCGGAGTGCGCTCGGGCGGTGTCCACGACCTCGTCGAGCTGAAGGTGGACGGTGCGGAAGCGGGGTCCGACCACGTTCCAGTGGATCTGCTTGGCCGCCAGTGCCAGGTCGACCAGGTCGACGAGGGCACCCTGCAGCGCCTCGGCCACGGTCTTCAGGTCCGCGTCGGACAGCGGGCTCTTCACGACGTACATGTGCTCTCTCCGGTCGTTCGCCCCCTGTCACGTCCTCCCACCATGACGGGCCCCCCGGGCACCGGCAAATGGACGCACGCCTGTCGCGGGCACGCGAAAGCCCCGGCCGTACCTCTCCCGGTCTTCCCGGGAGGGCCCCGGCCGGGGCCTCGCACACTTCTTCGGCGCCAGGTCGGCGCCGCGTCGGTCTACGTCCGCGCAGACGTCACGCGGCGACCACGTCCACCGCCTCGGCGGGCGCCTTGATGGTCACCCGTTCCGGTGGCACACCGGTCACCGAGACGGTACCCAGCATCGGGCGCACCGGCGTGGGCACGGACTCGGTTGCCTGGGCGGACTGGGCCAGCTCGGCAAGGGCGAGCTCGTCGCTCACTTCCCGCATGAGCTCGGACATCCGTACGTCCAACGCGTCGCAGATGGCGGAGAGCAGCTCGGAGGAAGCCTCCTTCTGCCCCCGCTCCACCTCGGAGAGATAGCCGAGTGAGACTCGGGCGGACGAGGAGACTTCGCGCAGAGTACGGCCCTGGCGCTGGCGCTGCCGACGCAGCACGTCACCCAGCAGGCGACGGAGCAGAATCATCGGTGGCTCCCTCCTCGGACCGCGTAGCCGCATCCTTCACGCCCCACCGTACCGCCTTGCGCCGCGGCCGTGCGGGGAGCGATGTCGTGTTCACTCAGGGCTGCAAACATCAAAACCCCCCGTTCTGTTCCGTATCCTGTGTCCGCTCATTCCCGGTGTGTTCGCCCGCAAGCTCCCTCAGGAGCAGTGCGAGTACGCTCCGTACACTCTCTCTACGAATTTCCGCGCGGTCGCCGTTCAACCGCAGGGCCTCCACTTTTCCGCCAGCGGCGGAACCGGATCCAGGACCGAACGGCCCGTCGACCGCCACGAAGACCGTCCCGACCGCCTGGCCGTCCTGCGGGTCCGGACCGGCGACGCCGGTGGTCGCGAGACCCCAGTCGGCGCCCAGCGCCCTGCGCACGCCGGCGGCCATCTGGGCCGCGACCTGCGGATCCACCGCTCCGCGCTGGGCCAGCAAGGTGGCGTCGACACCCAGCAGCTCGTGCTTCAACTCGGTGGCGTACGCGGTGACCGAGCCCCGGAACACCTTGGACGCTCCCGGGACCGCGGTGACCTCCGCGGCGACCAGGCCGCCGGTCAGCGACTCGGCGACAGCCAGGGTCCATCCCCTCACTGTCAGTAGTCGCACCAGTTCGGCGGCCGTGGAATTCACGCTTCCGTCTTCTCCGACGCTGCCGCGCGCTCGGCGATGCCGCGCCGCCGCAGCACAATGGCCTGTCTCACATAGTCGAGGCCCGTGGCGACCGTCAGGACGACGGCCACCGCCATCACCCAGAACCTCAGGGTCGCCAGCCACCCCGTCAGCGCCAGTACGTACATCCCCACGGCGATGCCCTGGGTGAGGGTCTTGAGCTTGCCGCCGCGGCTGGCCGGGATCACGCCGTAGCGGATGACCACGAACCGCATCAGCGTGATGCCGAGTTCCCGGGCGAGGATCACGATCGTCACCCACCAGGGCAGATCGCCCAGCCCGGACAGACAGATCAGCGCCGCCCCCATGATCGCCTTGTCGGCGATGGGGTCGGCGATCTTCCCGAAGTCCGTGACCAGGTTGTAGGTGCGCGCCAGATGCCCGTCGAACAGGTCGGTGATCATGGCGATGGCGAAGGCCGCCCAGGCCAGCGAGCGCCAGGCCGGGTCGTAACCCCCGTCGGCCAGCATCAGGGCGACGAAGCCGGGCACCAGGACCAGCCTGAGCATGGTCAGCAGATTGGCGACGTTCCACAGGCTGGCCTGATTGACGGCGGCAGCGGCGATCTTTCCGCCCCGTGCGGGCCGCTGGTCGTCGTGGGCACCGGAACCGGGGGGACCGGAACCCGGGGCGCCACCGGAGGGGGCGGCGGAGCCCGTGGCGCCGGGCGCGCCGGAGGAGCCGCCCGCGGCGGACGCCGGCACTCCGGTCATCTGCCCGCCTCCTCACCGGACCCGTGCGAGCCGTGCAGGGGCTCGGCCACCAGGTCGACACCTTCCGTACCGACCACCTTCGCCTCGACCATACGGCCGACACGCAGTTCCGCGCCGCCGGTGAGCAGCACCTGTCCGTCCGTCTCGGGCGCCTGGTGGGCCGCCCGGCCGTGGACGCCGTCCTCGGCGTCCACGGACTCCACGAGGACGTGCACGGTCTCCCCGAGGCGTTCCTCGGCCCGCTGCGAGACGAGTTCCTCGGCGAGCCGGGAGATGTACGCGAGACGGTCGGCGACGACCTCCTCGGCGAGCTTGTTGTCGTAGGTCGCCGCCTCGGTGCCCTCCTCGTCGGAGTAACCGAAGACGCCGATGGCGTCGAGCCGCGCGCCGTTCAGGAAGCGCTCCAGCTCACCGAGGTCGGACTCGGACTCGCCGGGGAAGCCGACGATGAAGTTGGAGCGGACGCCGGCCTGCGGGGCCTTGGACCGGATGGTGTCGAGCAGCTCCAGGAAGCGGTCGGTGTCACCGAAGCGGCGCATGGCGCGCAGCACGCCCGGGGCGGAGTGCTGGAAGGACAGGTCGAAGTACGGGGCGACCTTCGGGGTGGAGGTCAGTACGTCGATCAGGCCGGGGCGCATCTCGGCGGGCTGGAGGTAGCTGACGCGCACCCGCTCGATGCCGTCGACCTCGGCGAGCTCCGGCAGCAGGGACTCCAGGAGGCGGATGTCGCCGAGGTCCTTGCCGTAGGAGGTGTTGTTCTCGGAGACCAGCATGATCTCCTTGACGCCCTGCTCGGCCAGCCAGCGGGTCTCGTTCAGCACGTCGCTGGGCCGGCGGGAGATGAAGGAGCCGCGGAAGGACGGGATGGCGCAGAAGGTGCAGCGCCGGTCGCAGCCGGAGGCGAGCTTGACCGAGGCGACCGGGGAGCCGTCCAGCCGGCGGCGCAGGGGCGCGCGCGGGCCGGAGGCGGGCGCGACGCCCTCCGGGAGGTCGGCGGGGCCGTGCCCGGGGAGCGCCACCGCCGCGGCCGAGTCCTGCCGCTGGGCCGGGCTGATGGGCAGCAGCTTGCGCCGGTCGCGCGGGGTGTGCGAGGCGTGGATGCCGCCGTTGAGGATGGTCTGCAGTCGGTCGGAGATGTCGGCGTAGTCGTCGAAGCCGAGCACGCCGTCCGCCTCGGGCAGCGCCTCGGCGAGCTCCTTGCCGTACCGCTCGGCCATGCAGCCGACCGCCACGACGGCCTGGGTTCTGCCGTGGCCCTTGAGATCGTTGGCCTCAAGGAGGGCGTCGACCGAGTCCTTCTTGGCGGCCTCGACGAATCCACAGGTGTTGACGACGGCGACGTCGGCGTCAGAAGCGTCCTCGACGAGCTGCCAGCCGTCCGCCTCCAAACGGCCTGCGAGCTCCTCCGAGTCCACCTCGTTACGGGCGCAGCCGAGAGTGACTAGTGCGACGGTACGGCGTTCAGGCATGGGCTCAAGACTACTTTGTCTCACTGACGGCCCACGTCGAAGGGGCTGGCCGATCTTGGCCAACCCCTTGAATGCGCGCCGAATCCGAACGATTATCCGACTTCCGGGTCGCCCTTGGTGTACGTCAGACGCTCCACCGCGCCGGGCCGGAACTGGTCCTCGATCTTCTTGCCGTTGACGTAGAGCTGGATCGCTCCGGCGTCGCCGAGGATCAGGTTGATCTTGGTGCTGTCCTGGAAGGTCTTGGAGTCGCCCTTCTTCAGGAGCCCGTCGAAGAGCATCCGGCCGTTGTGGTCCTTGGCCGAGATCCAGCTGCGTCCGCCCACCGCGCTGACCTGGACGGTGACCTTGTCCTGGGGCGCGGCGGCGATCGCGCTGTCGGAGGGCTCGGGGGTCTTGCCGGTCCTGCTCTCCTTCGGGGTCGGCGAGACCGGCTTACTGGTCGTCGGGGCGGGGCCCTCGGCGACCGACTGCTTGGCGTCGTCGCCGTTGCCGCCCTTGAAGGCGGTGAAGCCGACGAAACCGACCACGACGACGATCGCGGCGACCATGGCCGCCGTCCAGTTGGGTCCGCGCCGCTCGGGGCGGATACGTTCCGCCTCGAACAGCGGTGCTGCGGGCGTCGGCGCGGGCCGCCCACCACCGTGCTCCGCCGCGAACTGCGCGAGCAGCGGCTCGGGATCGAGGCCGACGGCCTTGGCCAGGGTCCGGATGTGCCCGCGGGCGTAGACGTCACCGCCGCAGGGGGCGAAGTTGTCGGCCTCGATGGCGTGCACGATGGCGATGCGGACCCGGGTCCTCCCGCTGACGTCGTCGACGGTCAGCCCGGCGGCGATGCGGGCCTGTTTGAGGGCTCGGCCTACGGAGGGGCGGTTTTCCTCGGACACGTCTGGGAACGGACGCTCGTCTTCAGGGAAGTTGCTGCCGATGGACACGGGGGCGCCTTTCGAGCGTATAGCCACCTGTGCTGGAGGTTCAGTCTATGGGGGGTGCGAAAGGGTGAAGCAACCGGGCGGTACGACTTTGTACGCCATCGGTATGGCCCGACATCCCGATGACGGGTCAGGTGTGCGCCCAAGCATGGGGTGCACACCTTTCCTCTCGCTCAACTTGACGTACGTCAAAGGGAAACGGTTGCCCGACGGTCCCTAACGGGTGGATCACGACAACGACTCCACCCGGACCACAGGCCTCCGCAGCCCTGACAGACTCCTACCCCTCCGACTCCCCACGGATCACAGCAAGCACCCCGTCCAGCTCATCAGGTTTCACCAGAACGTCGCGCGCCTTGGACCCCTCGCTCGGTCCGACCACCCCGCGCGACTCCATCAGGTCCATGAGCCGGCCGGCCTTGGCGAAGCCGACCCGCAGCTTGCGCTGGAGCATGGAGGTGGAGCCGAACTGGGTGGAGACGACCAGCTCGGCCGCCTGGCAGAGCAGGTCGAGGTCGTCGCCGATGTCCTCGTCGATCTCCTTCTTCTGCTTGGAGCCCACGGTGACGTCGTCCCGGAAGACGGGCGCCATCTGGTCCTTGCAGTGCTGGACGACGGCGGCGACCTCCTCCTCGGTGACGAACGCGCCCTGCATGCGGGTCGGCTTGTTCGCCCCCATCGGCAGGAAGAGACCGTCACCCTTGCCGATCAGTTTCTCGGCGCCCGGCTGGTCGAGGATGACCCGGCTGTCGGCGAGCGAGGAGGTGGCGAAGGCGAGCCGGGAGGGCACGTTCGCCTTGATGAGACCGGTCACCACGTCGACCGAGGGACGCTGGGTGGCGAGCACCAGGTGGATGCCGGCCGCCCGCGCGAGCTGCGTGATACGGACGATCGCGTCCTCGACGTCGCGCGGGGCGACCATCATCAGGTCCGCGAGCTCGTCGACGATCACCAGCAGGTACGGGTACGGCTGCAGCTCCCGCTCGCTGCCCTCGGGCAGCTTCACCTTGCCCTCGCGGATCGCCCGGTTGAAGTCGTCGATGTGCCGGAACCCGAACGCGGCCAGGTCGTCGTAGCGCAGGTCCATCTCGCGCACGACCCACTGGAGCGCCTCGGCGGCCCGCTTGGGGTTGGTGATGATCGGCGTGATCAGGTGCGGGATGCCCTCGTAGGCGGTCAGCTCGACGCGCTTGGGGTCGACCAGGACCATCCGCACGTCCTCGGGGGTCGCCCGCATCATGACCGAGGTGATCAGGCAGTTGATGCAGGACGACTTGCCGGAGCCGGTGGCGCCGGCGACCAGCATGTGCGGCATCTTCGCCAGCGAGTGCATGACGTAGCCGCCCTCGACGTCCTTGCCGAAGGCGACCAGCATCGGGTCGTCGTCCTCGGCGGACTCGGCTAGCCGCAGCACGTCTCCCAGATTGACCATCTCACGGTCGGTGTTGGGGATCTCGATGCCCACCGCGGACTTGCCGGGGATCGGGCTGATGATCCGCACGTCCGGGCTGGCGACGGCGTACGCGATGTTCTTGGTGAGGGCGGTGATCCGCTCGACCTTCACGGCGGGGCCGAGCTCGACCTCGTAGCGGGTGACCGTCGGCCCGCGGGTGAAGCCGGTGACGGCCGCGTCGACCTTGAACTCCGAGAAGACGTTGGTGAGCGAGGCGACCACCCGGTCGTTGGCCTCGCTGCGCGCCTTGCCCGGTCCGCCGCGGGTGAGGAGGTCGAGCGAGGGCAGCGAGTAGGTGATGTCGCCGGAGAGCTGGAGCTGCTCGGCGCGCGGGGGCAGCTCGCGGGGCTCCGCGGGCGCCGGCTTGGTCAGGTCGGCGACGACCGGCTCGACCTTGAGCTTCTCCTGCTTGGGCCGCGCGGCCGGGACCGCACCGGGTGCCGGTGCCGGCGCGGGCACGGGTGTGGGCGTGGTCTCCTCGCGGTCGCCGACGCTGACGCCCTGGGTGAGGTCGGCGACGAGCGGGGAGGGCGGCATGCCGTGCAGGACGGCGCCGTCGAGCGCGGCCGCGGCGGCCGCCGCGACGTCCACGGCGTCCATCTGGCGGCCCAGTTCGGGCTGCGGCACGGCGGAGCGCCGCGGGCGGCCCCGACGCTTGGCCAGGGCGTCCTGCTCGGCACTCTCGGGGTCGTAGTTCTGCGGGGCGCCGGAGCGCCTGCGGGGGCGCGCGGGCAGCGCCTCGCGCCACTGCTCCTCATAGCGCTCGTCGTCCCCGCCGTACTCCGGGTACTCCTCCGGCTCGGGATCGTGCAGCAGCCCGAGGCGCACGCCGAGTGCCCGCAGCCGCTGCGGGATGGCGTTCACCGGGGTCGCGGTGACGACGAGCAGCCCGAAGACCGTGAGCAGCACCAGCAGCGGTACGGCGAGGACCTCGGTCATGGTGTACGTCAGCGGGGTGGCCGCCGCCCAGCCGATGAGGCCGCCGGCGTCCCTTATGCCCTGCATGCCGTCGCTGCGGGCGGGCGAGCCGCACGCGATGTGGACCTGGCCGAGCACGCCGACGACCAGGGCGGACAGGCCGATCACGATCCGCCCGTTGGCGTCCTGCTGCTCGGGATGGCGCATGAACCGCACGGCGATCACCGCGAGCAGTATCGGCACCAGCAGGTCGAGGCGGCCGAAGGCGCCGGTGACCAGGATCTCGACCAGGTCGCCGACGGGACCGCGCAGGTCGGCCCAGGTGCCCGCGGCGACGATCAGGGCCGTGCCGAGCAGCAGGAGCGCGATGCCGTCCTTGCGGTGCGCGGGGTCCAGGTTCCTGGCTCCCTGTCCTATGCCGCGGAAGACGGCGCCGACGGCGTGCGCGACGCCCAGCCAGAGGGCGCGCACCAGCCGGTAGACGCCCCCGGTGGGACTGGGCGCCGGCCTGGGCGGCGGCGCGGACTTCTTCGCCGCGGTCCTCTTGGCGGGCGCCTTCTTGGCCGGGGCGTTCTTCGCGGCGGCCTTCTTCGCCGGAGCCTTCGAGGCAGCGGCCTTCTTCGCGGGCTGCTTCTTGGCTGCCGAGGGACGTGAGGCCATGGGTGTGAGGTTACCGGGGGATGCCACAGGGGACACGTGTGCCCACGGCTTCACCCGTTCGTGTCGCCCCTCGCAGGGCACGGAACTGACGCACGCTCATGGGCAACTGCGTCCGCGAGCGCGGTCAGTTCTGCGACGGGAGCGACGGCGCGGAGCCGCCCGTGCCCGGTTCGAGGGCGTCGAGCGCCCGGCGCAGGCCGGTGAGTTTGCGCTCCAGGTGGGCCGCCGTGGCCACCGCCGCGGCGTCCGCGGACTCGTCGTCCAGCTGCTTGGACAGCGCCTCGGCCTGCTCCTCGACGGCCGCGAGCCGCGCGGACAGCTCGGCGAGCAGCCCCGCGGACTCCTTGCCGGCGACCGCGCCCTTGCCGCCGCCCTCCAGTTGCAGCCGCAACAGCGCCGCCTGCTCGCGCAGCTGGCAGTTCTTCATGTACAGCTCGACGAACACCGAGACCTTGGCGCGCAGCACCCACGGGTCGAAGGGCTTGGAGATGTAGTCGACCGCGCCCGCGGCGTAGCCCCGGAAGGTGTGGTGGGGGCCGTGGTTGATGGCGGTGAGGAAGATGATCGGGATGTCCCGGGTCCGCTCCCGCCGCTTGATGTGCGCCGCGGTCTCGAATCCGTCCATGCCCGGCATCTGGACGTCCAGCAGAATGACCGCGAAGTCGTCCGTGAGCAGTGCCTTGAGCGCTTCCTCCCCGGACGATGCCCGCACCAGTGTCTGATCGAGCGCGGAGAGGATGGCCTCCAGCGCCAGCAGATTCTCCGGCCGGTCATCGACCAGGAGGATCTTGGCCTTCTGCACCATGGCCCGCCCTCCTCGCCCCGGATGTGCACCGGGCGCCGCCCCAGGGGACGACTCCCTTTCGCCGCCCGTCCTTGTGCCGGTCATGGTAGCCGCACCCCGCCTGTCGCCACACCCTGTCACCGCGATGTCACTGTGCACGTAGCAGAAACGCAGCCTGAGACCAGAAGGTTCCCCCGATACCGCACTTCTACACGGGATCCGCCACCCTGAGTCAGCAACTCCCCGTGCTCACGGAAGGTTCCCGCAACGTTCACATCACCCTTGACCGATCCGGTCACTCCCCGCGCATCCACTGCTCCATCACCGCCAGAAGATGATCGGGGTCGACCGGCTTGGTGACGTAGTCGGAGGCGCCCGACTCGATGGCCTTCTCCCGGTCGCCCTTCATCGCCTTCGCGGTGAGCGCGATGATGGGCAGCCCGGCGAACTGCGGCATCCGGCGGATCGCGTTGGTCGTCGCATAGCCGTCCATCTCGGGCATCATGATGTCCATCAGAACGACCGCGACGTCGTCATGCTGTTCCAGGACCTCGATGCCCTCCCGGCCGTTCTCGGCGTAGAGCACTGACAGGCCGTGCTGTTCCAGGACGCTGGTGAGCGCGAAGACGTTGCGGATGTCGTCGTCGACGATCAGCACCTTCTCCCCGCCGAACCGCACGCCCCGGCGCGGCTGCGCCGACGCCACCTCCTGCTCGGCCGGCACCGGCCACGCCTCGGCCACCGGGGCCCCCCGGCGCCGGCGCCGGAAGAGCGCCGCCGCGCCGTTCTGCGTCTCCTGGTACGACTTCACCTCGGCCGGCGTCTCGATCTCCACCCCGGACAACTCCGAGCCGTGGTTCTGCGAGGCCACCAGGTCCCCGGCCTCCAACTGCGGCACGGCCTGCTGGTAGCCCTGCGGCGGCAGCTCACTGGGATGCAGCGGCAGGTAGAGCGTGAACGTGGAGCCGCGGCCCGGCTCGCTCTGTGCGTAGATCTCACCGCCGAGCAGCTGCGCGATCTCCCGCGAGATCGACAGGCCGAGGCCGGTACCTCCGTACTTGCGGCTGGTCGTGCCGTCGGCCTGCTTGAACGCCTCGAAGATCACCCGCATCTTGCTGGCCGCGATGCCGATACCGGTGTCGGTCACCGAGAACGCGATCAGCGGCGCGTCCGGGTCGCTGAGCGAACCGGCCTCCAGGAGCTGCTCCCTGATCCCCACCGGCACAGCGCCGCCGGCCGGCCGGATGACCAGCTCCACCGAGCCCGAGTCGGTGAACTTCACCGCGTTGGACAGCAGGTTGCGCAGCACCTGCAGGAGCCTCTGCTCGTCGGTGTGCAGGGTGGCCGGCAGCTCCGGGGAGACCCGCACGGACAGGTCGAGGCCCTTCTCCGCGGTCAGCGGCCGGAAGGTCGCCTCCACGTAGTCCACCAGCTGGACGAGCGCGATACGCGTCGGGGAGACGTCCATCTTGCCCGCCTCGACCTTGGACAGGTCCAGGATGTCGTTGATCAGCTGGAGCAGGTCGGAGCCGGCCCCGTGGATGGTCTCGGCGAACTCCACCTGCTTCGGGGAGAGGTTGCCCTCGGCGTTGTCGGCGAGCAGCTTGGCCAGGATCAGCAGCGAGTTGAGCGGGGTGCGCAGCTCGTGCGACATGTTGGCCAGGAACTCGCTCTTGTAGCGCATGGAGACGGCGAGTTGCTCGGCGCGCTCCTCCAGGACCTGCCGGGCCTCCTCGATCTCGGTGTTCTTCACCTCGATGTCCCGGTTCTGCTGGGCCAGCAGCTCGGCCTTCTCCTCCAGTTCGGCGTTGGACGCCTGGAGGGCCTTCTGCCGGTTCTCCAGCTCGGCCGACCGCTCCTGCAGCTGCTCGGTCAGCTCCTGCGACTGCTTCAGCAGCACCTCGGTCTTGGTGTTGACGGAGATGGTGTTGACACTGGTCGCGATCATCTCGGCGATCTGGTTCAGGAAGTCCTTCTGGATCTGCGTGAACGGCGTGAACGACGCCAGCTCGATCACGCCGAGCACCTGGCCCTCGAACAGCACCGGAAGCACGATCACCTGCGCCGGCGGGGCCTCACCCAGCCCGGAGGAGATCTTCAGGTAGCCGGTGGGCGCCTTCTCCACCAGGATCGTGCGCTTCTCCTGGGCGGCCGTGCCGATCAGCGCCTCACCGGGCCGGAACGACGTCGGCATGGAGCCCATCGAGTAGCCGTACGAGCCGAGCATGCGCAGTTCGTACGCGTCCTCGTCCTCGGCGTTCGTGTCCTTGCCGTCCACCAGGGGCATCGCGAGGAAGAACGCGCCGTGCTGCGCGGTCACCACCGGGGTCAGTTCGCTCATGATCAGGGAGGCCACGTCCGCCAGGTCGCGCCGGCCCTGCATCAGCGCGGAGATCCGGGCCAGGTTGCCCTTCAGCCAGTCCTGCTCCTGGTTGGCGACCGTGGTGTCCCGCAGGTTGGCGATCATCTTGTTGATGTAGTCCTGGAGTTCCTGGATCTCGCCGGACGCGTCCACGTCGATCTTCAGGTTCAGGTCGCCGCGGGTCACCGCGGTCGCCACGCGCGCGATGGCACGCACCTGCCGGGTCAGGTTCCCGGCCATCTCGTTCACCGACTCGGTCAGGTCCCGCCAGGTGCCGTCGACGTCACGCACGCGCGCCTGGCCGCCCAGCTGCCCCTCGGTGCCCACCTCTCGGGCCACCCGGGTGACCTCCTCGGCGAAGCTGGACAGCTGGTCCACCATCGTGTTGATCGTCGTCTTGAGTTCGAGGATCTCACCGCGGGCGTCGATGTCGATCTTCTTGGTCAGGTCACCCTTGGCGATGGCCGTGGTCACCATGGCGATGTTGCGGACCTGGCCGGTCAGGTTGGACGCCATCTGGTTCACCGACTCGGTGAGGTCCTTCCAGGTGCCCGCCACCCCCGGCACGTGCGCCTGCCCGCCCAGGATGCCGTCCGTGCCCACCTCACGGGCCACCTTGGTGACCTGGTCGGCGAACGAACTCAGGGTCTTCACCATCGTGTTGATGGTGTCGGCGAGCTGGGCCACCTCGCCGCTCGCCTCGATGGTGACCTGCCGGGTCAGGTCGCCGTTGGCGACCGCCGCCGAGACCTGGGAGATGTTCCGCACCTGCATGGTCAGGTTGTTGGCCATCTGGTTCACGTTGTTACTGAGGTCCTTCCAGATGCCCGTGACACCCGGAACCCGCGCCTGACCGCCCAGGATGCCCTCGGTACCCACCTCACGGGCCACCCGGGTCACCTGCTCGGCGAAACTCGACAGCTGATCGACCATGGTGTTGACCGTCGTGACGAGTTCGAGGATCTCGCCCTTCGCGTCAACAGTGATCTTCTTCGACAGATCGCCCTTGGCGACCGCCGTCGTCACCTCGGCGATGTTGCGCACCTGGCTGGTCAGGTTGTTCGCCATGAAGTTCACGGACTGGGTGAGGTCCTTCCAGGTGCCCGCGACACCCTGCACCTCGGCCTGGCCGCCGAGGATGCCCTCGGTGCCCACCTCGCGCGCGACGCGCGTGACCTCCTGGGCGAACGACGACAGCTGGTCCACCATCGTGTTCAGGGTGTTCTTCAGCTCCTGGATCTCACCGCGCGCGTCCACGGTGATCTTCTGGGAGAGGTCACCGCGGGCCACCGCCGTGGCGACCTGCGCGATGTTGCGCACCTGGGCCGTCAGGTTGCCGGCCATGCCGTTCACGGAGTCCGTCAGGTCCCGCCACACGCCCGCCACACCGGGCACCTGCGCCTGACCGCCCAGCCGGCCCTCGGTACCCACCTCGCGGGCCACCTTGGTGACCTGGTCGGCGAAGGCGGAGAGCTGGTCCACCATCGTGTTGATCGTGTTCTTCAGTTCGAGGATCTCGCCGCGCGCGTCGACGTCGATCTTCTGGGACAGGTCGCCCCGCGCCACCGCCGTCGTCACCTGGGCGATGTTGCGCACCTGCGAGGTCAGGTTGCCGGCCATCGAGTTGACGGAGTCGGTGAGCTCCTTCCACGTGCCGGAGACGCCGTCCACCCGCGCCTGACCGCCCAGCCGGCCCTCGGTGCCCACGTCCCGCGCCATCCGCGTCACCTGGTCGGCGAAGCTCGACAGCTGGTCCACCATCGTGTTGACGGTGTTCTTCAGCTGGAGCATCTCGCCGGAGACGTCCACGGTGACCTTCTGCGACAGGTCACCGTTGGCCACCGCCGTCGTCACCTGGGCGATGTTGCGCACCTGACCGGTGAGGTTGCGGAACGCGGTGTTGACGGAGTCGGTCAGGTCCTTCCAGGTCCCGGCGGCCCCGGGCACCTGCGCCTGGCCGCCCAGCTCGCCCTCGACACCGATCTCCCGCGCGACCCGGGTGACCTCGGCACCGAACGACGACAGCTGGTCGACCATGCCGTTGACGGTGTTCTTCAGCTCCAGCATCTCGCCGGCCACGTCCACGGTGACCTTCTGCGACAGGTCACCGTTGGCCACCGCCGTCGTCACCGCGGCGATGTCGCGCACCTGGGTGGTCAGGTTCCGGAAGACCGTGTTGACCGAGTCCGTCAGGTCCTTCCAGGTACCCGCCGCGCCCGGCACGTTAGCCTGCCCGCCCAGCCGGCCCTCGCCACCGACCTCGTTGGCCACGCGTGTGACCTCGTCCGCGAAGATCCGCAGCGTCTCGGTCATCTGGTTGATCGTCTCGGCCAGCTGTGCGACCTCACCGCGCGCCGGAACGGTCACCTTGCGTGACAGGTCACCGTTGGCGACCGCGGTGGTCACCTCGGAGATCCCGCGCACCTGGGCCGTCAGGTTGCCGGCCATGGTGTTGACGGAGTCGGTGAGCTCCTTCCACGTCCCCGCCACCCCGGGCACGTGCGCCTGACCGCCCAGGATGCCGTCCGTGCCCACCTCACGGGCGACCCGGGTCACCTCGGAGGAGAACGCCGACAGCTGGTCCACCATCGTGTTGACGGTTTCCTTCAGCTCCAGCATCTCGCCGGCCACCTGCACGGTGACCTTCCGCGACAGATCACCCTTGGCGACCGCCGTCGTCACCAGGGCGATGTCGCGCACCTGTGCCGTCAACCGGTACGCCATCGTGTTCACCGAGTCCGTGAGGTCCCGCCACGAACCCGACATGCCCCGCACGCGTGCCTGACCGCCCAGCTTGCCCTCGGTGCCCACCTCGCTGGCCACCCGCGTGACCTCGTCGGTGAACGTCGACAACTGGTCGACCAGGTTGTTGACGGTCCGGCCGATCTTCAGGAACTCACCGCGCAGCGGATGCCCCGCGGCCCCGTCCGCCGCCGGCGACCGCAGGTCCATCCGCGGTGAGAGATCACCCTCGGCCACCGCCGTCAGAACCCGCCCGACCTCGGAGACGGGACGAACCAGGTCGTCCACGAGCGCGTTGGAGTTGTCGATGGCGGCCGCCCAGGAGCCCTCGCAGGCGCCCGTCTCCAGCCGCTCCGTGAGCTTTCCTTCACGTCCGACGACACGCCGTACCCGCGACAGCTCACCCGTGAGGTGGAGATTCCGGTCGGCCACCTCGTTGAAGACCGCCGCGATCTCCGACATCACGCCGTCCCCGGACACCGTGAGCCGCTTGCGGAAGTTGCCGTCCCGCATCGCCACGAGCGCCATCAGCAACCGGTTCAGGGAAGCCGTGTCCACCGTGGTGGTACCGTCACCGCCCCGCTGCCTGCTCAGGGACGGTCCGCCCTTCGCGCGCGCCTTAGTGCCCCGCGCCGCTGCGCCAGACTCCACTGTGTCCCTCCCGCAGGGGTCGACCGTTACTGCTGTGCCCGGACACCGCCATACTCGGCGTACCGCTTATATCGGCGTACCAGTTACTGCTGCGTATTTCTGCCATACGAGATCCGGCCACACCAAGGGCTGCTGCCCGCCGTACACGGAACGCACTCGGGCCGGCCGGACCTTCTTCAGAAGCTTGCCCAGTGTTTCACCCCGGCCGAACCAGGCCATAACAGTTCGGCAGCTTCGCACATCGTCCGCACACCCTTGGGGCGTAAACACTGGCGACCGGCATCCGCCCGGACGGCGAAGGTAAGTAACCTTGCTTGCGGCTGTCCAGCCGCACCGGTCCGTCCGGCCTGGGCGGTGGCACGAGAACGAGCGGGCATTCGGAGGGGCGGCCGCAGACCATGACCACCGGAGTGATCCCCGGGGGACACAACCCGGAGCCAGGGCCCACGGGCGAGCGCATGCCGCACCAGCGGCAACAGCCCGGCCAGGCGAGCCCGCATGTCGAGACCCGGTCGAGGAGTTCTGTGATCACCGCGCGCGCGGCCGCCAGCTTCGAGCCCGTCGGGCGATCGGTCGCGACCGCCCGGTCCTTCGTCCGCGACACGCTCCAAGGCTGGGGCTTCGCGGACGTCGTCGACGACGCCGTGGTCCTCACCAGCGAACTGGTGACCAACGCGGTGGTGCACGCCGGCACCCACGCCGACGTGCTGTGCCTGCGCACGGAGGACGGCGTGCGCATCGAGGTCGCCGACCGCTACCCGGAACGCGAGGTCCCGCTCCAGGGCTCCGCCGTCACCATGGGCAGCCCCGACCGCGAGGGCGGGCGCGGCCTCCAGCTCTGCGCGGCCCTCGCCGCCCGCTGGGGTGTCGAGTACACGCCCACGCACAAAAATGTCTGGTTCCAGCTCGATCTGCCCGAACGCCCGGTGGGCACCCGCGCGGCCGGCCCCTCCCTCCCCGCCGACCTGCTGCCCCTGGCGGACGGCCGGGTCCGGGTCGCGGTCGTCCAGATCGACCGCAAGGGCTCCATCTCCGCCTGGAACGAGGACGCCGAGGAGATCTTCGGCCACACCGCCGCCGAGGTCACCGGCAAGCCGCTCACCGACCTCGCCGCCTGGCCGCACACCCCCGGCACCGGCACCGGCATCGCCGAGGCCCTCCAGCTCTCCCGCTGGGAGGGCAGCTACGGCATCCGCGGCGCCGACGGCCGGGTGACCCCCGTGTACGCCTCGCACCTGAGGGTCCGTGACACCGGCGGCGAGCCCTCCACGGTCTGTCTCCTCGTCCGCGACCACGAACGGGCCGTCCTGCAGACCCCGTTGCGCGTCCCCGCCTCCGACGCCGGCGGCGCCTCCGACGGCCAGAGCAGCGACCCCTTCGAGGTGTTCATCGGCTCTCCGGCCCCGGACGACCTCGACGGGCTCCTCCAGCGCACGGTCGAACGCGCCCGCGACATGCTGGACGGCGACTCCGCGTTCCTGCTCCTCGCGACCGACGACGAGACCGAGTTGGAGGTCCGTGCCTCCACCGGCCTCCCGTCCGCCCGTCAGCGCTTCGCACGCGTGCCCGTGGAAGCCGGCCCCGGCCGCTACGGCTCGGCCCGCATGCCGGCCGTGCACGACGACCTGGCGGCCGTTCCGGGCGCGGTCCCCCTCCTGGCCGGCACCGGCATGCGCTCGGTCGTCACGGTCCCGCTGAAGGTCGAGGGCCGCCTGACCGGCTCCCTGGGCGTCGCGGCCGAGGCCCCGGGCAGGTACTCCAACGAGGAGGCGCTGCGCCTGCAGTTCGCGGCCGACCGGATCGCCCTGGCCGTCGAGTCGGCCCGCCTGGGCGAGCTGGAACGGCTGCGCCGCGGCTCCCTCAGCTTCCTCGTCGAGGCCTCCGACCTGCTCGCCGGCACCCTGGACCGCGACCAGACCCTCGCCCTGATGGCCCAGATGACGGTCCCGACCCTCGCCACCTGGTGCGCCGTCTACACCATCGCCGACCAGGCCTCCGAGCCGTACCTCTCGTACGTCCTGCACGAGGACGAGGAACTCATCGACGGCATCAAGTCGTTGCTCTCCAAGGTCCCCCCGCCGGACCCGGTGCCCACGCCCGGGGCCCGCGTCTGGACGGTCCCCGGCGAGCACGCCCACCAGGCCGCCCTGCGCAGCTCCATGCGCAGCCTCGGCCTGGCCGGCGGCCCCACCCGACAGGTCTCCTCCGGCATCGGCCCGACGCTCGCCACGGCCTCCGCCGTGGGCGGCGAGACAGTGGTCCTCCCCCTGGTCGCCCGCAACCGCGTCATCGGCATGCTCACTCTCGGCAAACCCACCGACGAACACTTCCGCCAGGAGATCCTGGAACTGGCCGAGGACCTGTCCCGCCGGGCCGCCCTGGCCCTGGACAACGCCCGCCTGTACTCGGAGCGCACGGCCATCAGCCAGGCCCTCCAGCGCAGCCTCCTGCCTCCCGGCACCCCGCACATCGAGGGCATGGAGGTCGAGGTCATCTACCGCGCGGCCGGCGAGGGCAACGAGGTCGGCGGCGACTTCTACGACGTCTTCCCCATCGCTGACAACGCCTACGGCTTCGCCATCGGCGACGTCTGCGGCACGGGCCCCAACGCGGCCGCGGTCACCGGCCTCGCCCGGCACGCGCTGCGCCTGCTCGCGCGGGAGGGCCTCAGTGGCCCGGCCGTCCTGGAGCGCCTCAACTCGGCCATCCTGGACGAGGGAGACCGCAGCCGCTTCCTGACCCTCCTGTACGGCGAGATGCGCCCCCAGGAGGACGGCAGCGCGGAGATGAAGGTGGTCTGCGCAGGTCACCCGCTCCCGCTGCGCCTGCGCCAGGACGGCACGGTCGAGGCCGCCGCCGAACCGCAGCCCCTCCTGGGCGTCATCGAGGACCTCGAACTGTACGAGCAGACGGTCGTCCTCGACCCCGGTGACGTCCTTCTCTGCGTCACGGACGGCGTGACGGAACGCCGGGAGGGCACCCGCATGCTCGGCGACGACGGTCTCGCCGACGTCCTGACCACCTGTACGGGCCTGACGGCGGGCGCGGTCGCCGCACGCATCATGCGGGCGGTGGAGCGCTTCGCGTCGGACGCCCCGTCGGACGACATGGCGATTCTCGCGATGCGGGTCCCGGGCCTCCAGAAGGACTGAGAAGGGCCCAGGGGCCGAGGTGGCCGAGGGAGGAAAGCGGGCATGAAAAAGGCCCCGCCCTTGACGGGCGGGGCCTTTTCACTGAGCCCCCAAACGGAATCGAACCGTTGACCTTCTCCTTACCATGGAGACGCTCTGCCGACTGAGCTATAGGGGCCTGTCGCCTTTTCGAGGTTTCCCCCGCGGCAACGGAATAGATCATACCCCGAACAGACCCGAGTTCCCAAACGCGTTCAGAAGGCAGGCTGGAGCAGTCCGCCGAGGGCATTGCACGCGGAGACGATCCGCTGCATCTCCCGCTTCGTCAGTGAGGCGTCCACGGGCAGCGCCAGCGTCTCGTCCGCGGCGATCTCCGTCGCCGGCAGCGAGACACAGCGCCGGTATTCCGGCAGCCGGTGCACCGGCGTCTTCACCGGCACCCGGCAGTCAACTCCCTTGCCCCGCAGGGCGCGGGCGAAGGCGTCCCGGTCGGGCCGGCCGTTCCCCGGCACCCGCACGACGTACTGCTGGTAGGTGTGCCCGTCTCCGCCGTCCGGCGTCCGCACGCCACGCAGCTTCGCGTCCAGGTAGGAGGCCCGCTGCCGCCGCTGGGCGATCTCGTCGTACGGGGCCTCGGACTCGCCCTGCTCCAGCACCAGCAGACCATGCCGCTGTCCCAGCTCACGCAACCGCCTGATGTCGGCCCAACGGCCGAAGCGGTGGACGACAACCACCGCGGCGGAACGGGCGGTTACGGCCGCTTCCACCTCCGTCACGTCGAGGCAGTAGGTCAGCGGATCTATGTCGGCGAACACCGGAAGCGCACCGGCCAGTGTCACGGCCTCAGCGACCTCGGCGTTCCCGAAGGCCGGCACGATGACCTCGTCGCCGATTCCGACACCGGCGGCCCTGAGCATTGCGGCAGTACCCATGCTGGGATGCTCGGGGCGGAACGTGAACGACACGTTACGCAAACCAAAAAAGGGTTGGACCCTGAACCGAAGTTCCGGGTCCAACCCTTTCAAAAGTTGTTCGGCGGCGTCCTACTCTCCCACAGGGTCCCCCCTGCAGTACCATCGGCGCTGTAAGGCTTAGCTTCCGGGTTCGGAATGTAACCGGGCGT
>NZ_JBFAXI010000035.1:0-89049 GCF_040680735.1 Streptomyces sp. NPDC051987
GTGAACGGTCCGGCACGGAGGCGCGGCCCGGGATTCCCGGCCGCCGCTCCCCGGGCCTGTGCGGCCCGGGATTCCCGGCCGCCGGTCCTCGGGCCTGTGCGGCCCGGCGGTCGGGACCGGTCACCCGTCCCAGGCGGCGGCGCACAGCAGGCGGTCGACCTCGTCCGTGTAGCGCGCCGCGGTCAGCCAGGCCCGGGCGAACCGGCCGGTGTCCGCCGGAAGGAGACGTCCGAAGGCGTCACGCGACCGGTCCGCCGCCGCGGCGAGCAACTCGTCGAGGACATCGCCGGCCGTGCCCAGACCGTGCCGGCGCAGACGGCGGGCGTCGGCCGCGGAGTCCCCCGGGAAGGCCAGCACCCGCCGCCCGCCCGACGCCGCCTGCCCGACCCGGCGGCGCAGCAGGTGCAGGGTTGCCTCCTCGGGTGCGAGCACGTCGTCGACGGGCCCGGACACGGGGGCCGGAGCCGGCAGGTCCGCCAGCCGGAGCCGGTCCAGGCCCAGGTCGACATGGCTCCCGGCGATCGTGGGATGCCCGGCCGCGAGGAGCTGGGCACGGGCGTGCGGGGCCGCGGTGAGCCGCGCGATCACCCGTAGCCGGCTGCCTCGGGCGGCGGCCAGCAGCCGCAGGTTGTCGCGGTACGGGAAGGCCGGATGGTCGTGCGCCGCCGTCAGCCGCAACGGCACCCCGCCGCAGTCGGCCAGCAGACAGTCACCGGCCGCCTCGCGTACCGCGCCGACCGGGGTCACCTCAAGGAAGAGGAGGTCCCGGCCGCCGGCCAGCGCGCGCCCGACCTGCTCGGCCGCCGGCACCGCCCACAGCCGGTCCAGCGGTTCGTCCCGCCAGTCCACGCCCGAGGCGCGCACCGCCCGCACCCCCGCGCCCGCGCCGAGCCGCCCGGCCGGCGACACCGTCGCACCCGACACGGCGAGGCCCGCCCGCGCCAACTCGCGGTGCGTCAGCGCCGTGTCCCCGACGCGTACGGCACGGTCGGCGGCGCCCACCGCACGGCCCGCGCCGCCCGGCGCCACGTCCGAGACCGAGTACAGCCGGCCCTCGGCGTCCGCGGTCCAGGTGACCGCACCGGCATAGCCGCTCGCGGTGAGCACCGGCTCCGAGAACAGGCCGTACAGCCGCAGCGAACCGTCCGGTGTGTAGGGCTGCCGCGCGGTGCCGCGCAGCCCCACCAGCTCGGCACCCGTGGCGAACGGGACGCGGTACGCCACGAACAGGGCCTCCGAGACGGCGCCGACGAGCTCGGTGAGCCGGAACGCCGGGTCGGCCGCACGGGCCGCGCGCAACGCGGTGACCACGGAGACCGCCGCCCCGGCCGCTCGGGGCAGGCCCGCGAGGCGTGCGGTGTGCGCGGCACGCAGCAGCTCCGCCTGCAGCACGGCTCCGGAACCGTCCGTCCCGGCGTCCAGCACGGCGGCCACGGCGCCGAAGACGGCCTGGGCCGCGCTTGCTTGGGGCGGCGTCGCGGACTCGCCGGGGGCGGGTACCGTCCGGCCGACCGGGACCGGCGACGGCTGTGCAGAGAGCTGCTGCGAGGGATGATCCGAGGACCGGGAGAGCTGGGAGGGTCCGGCCTCCGTGGGCGCGGTGGGTGCGGGAGTCGCGGAGGGGGCGACGGGCGGGGTGCTCTCGGCGGGTTCGGCGGCTGTGGGGGTGACGGCCGTGGTGGGTTCGGCGGCCGTGCTGGTGGTGACCGCCGTGGTGGGTTCGACGGTCGGCGAGGGCGCGGTCGTGTGGGCCGGCGCGGTGTGCCCGGCGCCCTCCGTCGTACCTGCCCCTGCGGTGGTCACCGCGGCTTCGGCGCCCTCCGGGCCCACCGTCACGTCGGCCACCGGGGCCGCCGAGGCAGCCGCCGCGCGGTGCAGGCAGTCCGGGGCCAGCAGGCAGCCGCAGCGGATGGCCGCCGCGTCCGCCACCACGCCCCCGCGGGCGTCGAGTTCGAGCACGGAGCCCTCGTCGTCGACGGTGATCCGCACGGCGTTGCCGTCCCGGACGACCGGCCGGTCCGCCAGCTTGGCGATGCCCGCGTCCAGCCGCTTGCGCAACCGGGGCGAGAGGGCCGCGACCAGTTCGGCGGTCACGGCCGGAGCGACCGCGGGCAGTTCCCGTTCCGTGCTCATGCGATCTTCTCCCCTACCCAGCGGGCGAGTTCGAGCGGGCTGAGGGCGGCGACCGGCATGCCGGCGGCGACCAGCTGCCCCGCGACACCGGTGGAGTAGCGGGGGCGCCCCGCGTCGTCGAGACTCGCGCACCCCAGGACCTGACAGCCCGCCCCGACCAGCGCCCGGACCTCGGCGAGCAGACCGCCGACCGGACGGCCCTCCTCGAAGTCGCTGACCACGACCACGAGCGTCCGGGACGGCACGGTCACCAGCTCGCGCGCGTGCCGCAGCCCCGCCGCGATATGGGTGCCACCGCCGACGCTCACCTCCAGCAGCAGCGACAGCGGGTCGTCGACGTGCCCGGTGAGGTCGATCACCTCCGTCGAGAACGCGAGGAAATGCGTGGCGAGTGTCGGCACCCCGGCCAGCACCGAGGCGGTGAGCGCCGCCCAGATCGTCGAGGCCTCCATGGACCCGGACACGTCCGTGACCAGGATCAGCCGCCAGTCGGCGGCGCGCCGGGCCCGGCTCCGGAAGACCGGGCGCTCCGGGATCACCCGGACCGTGCCGTCGGCCGCCCGGCGGGCGGTGGCCAGGTTGGCCCGCAGCGTACGCGGCAGGTCCAGACCGCCGCCCGGGCGCCGGCTGGGCCGTGGCAGGGCGGTGCCGTGCAGCGCGGGGCGCAGCCGGGTCGCCAGCTCCCGGGTCAGCGCGTCCACCAGGCGCCGCACCAGGGGCCGCAGCGCGGCCAGCCGGGCCTCGGGCAGGCCGCCCGCATGCCGCAGCACCGACCGCAGCAAGTCCACGGAGGGCCGCACGCTGTCCGGATCCAGCTCGGCCAGCACGTCCGCACGTCCCGTCGCGGCGGCCGCGGCCAGCACCTCCTCCCGGATGCCCGGCCCGAACAGCGCCGCAAGCTCCTGTGACCACTCCCGCACCCCCGGATACGACGCCTCGCGCCCACCGCCGCGGTCGCCGCCGAGGTCGCCCCGGCTGCCCTCGCCGCGCCCGCGCCCGTACAGCTCGTCCAGCGCGGTGGCCAACGAGCGTGCCGAGGAGGGAAGTCGATCGGAGCGGCGGCCGAGCAGCAGGCGCCAGCGGTCGGCGGCGGCCAGCCGGTGACCCGGCACGCTCACGGCGGTGCCGACCGGCTCGTCCTCCTGGCGGGCCCGCGGCGGGGGCAGCAGGCCGAGGGTGCGCAGGTTCTCGCGGGCGGCGAGGTCCGCGCTCGTCCAGGTGGCCAGCGCGGCCGGGTCCACCGTCCCGGTGTCGGCCACGCGGTCGACGCCGAGTCGTTCCTCGACGCCGGTCAGCAGCCGCTCGCGGTCGGCCGGGCTCAGCGTGTCGAAACCTCCGCGCAGCGACGGCAGCCGGTCCAGGAAGTCCCGGTCGGACAGGCCCGACACCCGGTCGACCAGGGGCTCCAACGCCGGTGCGGCGGCCTCCAGCAGCCGTCCGGCGGCCGTCAGCAGCCCCGTCAGCCGGGCGGTGAGCGCGGCCCGGGAGCCGGCGTCGACCGCCCCGTCCACCCAGGAGGCGACCCGGCCGCCGAACGCCGCCGGCTCCTCCTGGCCCAGCAGCACGCGCACCGCTCCGGCGGCGCCCCGCATCAACGGGGAGCCGTCCGCGGCCAGCCGGGCCAGCGCGTCGGCGAGCCGGATCCCGCCCGCCAGGTCGGCCCGGTGGGCGAGTTCGAGCAGGGCACGGGCGTCGGCCGGGTCCTCGGCACCGGTCAGGCCGTCCACCTGGCGTACCGCGGCCGCGGTCAGCAGCTCGGCCACGGCGACGGCGGTGGCCGTACGGTCGCCGGACGGAGCGGCACCGGCGATGTGACCGGTCCGCAGCCGGTCCAACAGGGCCAGCCCGGCGAGGAGTTCCGGAAGGGTTCCGGTGTGCGGGAGCACCTCGGCGGTGTCGTCCAGCCGCTCCGCCACGAGGGCGTCCAGGCCGCACTGCGCCGCCTGCTCCAGGCCGTCGAGCACCTGCGCCGCCGTCGGGCCGCCGGCGTCCCGCTCCGCCCGGCTCCGCTCGCGCAGCAGGCCCTCGGCCGCCTGCACGAGGGTGACCCCACGGATCCCGGCCGCCGTCAGCATCGCGGCGGTGGCCGGGGTCCAGCGGACCTCCCAGCGTGAGGTGAGGGCGTCGGCACCGCCCGTCCCGGTCACCGGCCGGGGCTCGGCGTACGGCACGGAGCACAGCGTCAGGCGGCGCAGCAGCAGTTCGCGGCGCCGGTCGAGGTCCGAGCGGAGGGGATCGAGCCGTAGGTCGCGGGCGGTGCCGGGGCCGCTCTGTACGGGGCCGGGCAGTCCGAGCGCCGCGAGCTCTGCCTCGACGGCGGGGGCGAGGCCGCTGCGGGGCGCCTTCGGCGCGGGACGGCCGACGCGGGTGCCGACCAGGACGTTCTCCATCGCCCTGGCGACGGCCCTGCCGCGGCCGTACGGCTCGCCCTGTGCCAGCACGGTCTGCGTCGCCTCGACCAGTTCGCCGCGGCCCGCGGCGGGGAGGCCGCGGAGGCGGGCGAGGTCACCGGCCAGGCGGGTGATCTCGCGGGCGTCCGCGGGGCCGGAGGGGTGGCCGAGACCGCGGAGTTCGGCGCAGATGCGGACGGCCGCGCTGGTCAGCGCATGCTCCAGAGCGTGGGGGTCTCCCGCTGCCGCCAGGACCATGTGCTGCCACTCGGGGTCGCGGATGCCGGCCGGGTAGCCGGAGCGTTCGTCCAGGAGGGCGTATGTGTAGGGGATGAGGGAGGTTGTCCATGCGGGTGCGGGTACGGGCGCCGGTTCGGATGCGGGCGCCGGTGCCGGTTCGGATGCGGGCGGGTGGGCGCTGGACGCGCCCACGGGACGGTGGCCGCACTGCTCGTGCGGTGCCGCGCCCCTCAGACCGGCCGTCAGAGCCGGTGTGTGAAAGGCGCCCACCACCATGGCTGCCCGCTCACCGTTCCTCGTGGCCTCGGCCAGCCGGGACCGCATCCACTCCTCCCGCCGCAGGTCCGGCTCCGGCACGGCCGACTCCTGCCGCAGCGCCCATCCCGTCAGCAGGGCGGCCCGCCGCAGCGCCTCCGGTGCCGAACCGGGCGCGGCGGCCTCGACCAGCCGGTCCCAGAGGTCGTCGCCCGGCCGGCCGGTGAGCCGGGACCGCAGGGCGTCCGACAGTCGGCCCGGCCCCTGCGCGGCACGCTCCCCTTCCCGCCACCCCCGGTCCGCCAGCGGCAGGTCGCAGGCGACCACCGGCACCCCGCCGCGCGCGGCCCACCGCACCGCCGCCAGTTCCGGGGAGAAGTCGGCGAACGGGTAGAAGGCCGGGCCTGCGCTGCCGTCGGCCGGTGCCGCCGCCAGGGCCACGGGAGCCAGGGTCTCCTCGTGGGCCAGCCACGGCAGCCACTCCTGCAGCTCCGCCGGCAGCTCGACCAGCAGCACGTCCGGCTCCGCCGCGTCCAGCAGCGCCGGCACCGCGGCGGCGAGCGAGGGCGCGTGGTGTCGTACGCCGATCAGGTAGGGCCCCGCCGGGTCGGTGAGCGCGGCGAGGGCCGCCTCGGGGGAGTCGGACACGACCTCACGCCTCCAGGACCGTGCGCAGGTCCCACAGCGTGCGCCAGGTCGCCGACCCCTGTTCCGCGCGCCGCCGCACCGGACCGTCCCAGTAGCCGCGCAGCCGGGCCGCGTCGGCGGGATCGTCCTTGCGCACGACGCCGAGCAGATGGCCCGGGAGCAGGCCGAGGACGTCGCGGTCCCCGGGGAAGTAGGCCGCCGCCAGGGCCAGCGCGCCCGCCACCGACACCGCCTCCGCCGTGCTCATCACCGTGGACGGACGCTCCACCTCCCAGCCCTCCGCCGACCGTCCCTCGCGCAGATCCCGGAACGCGGTGACCAGGGCCTCCAGGACCGCGTCGTCGACCTGGAAGGGCGCCCCGGCCCGCTCCACCGACGCGCGGGCCTGGTCGCGCACCAGCGCGGTCTCGGCGTCGAGGTCCGGAATCGGGCCCACCGTCTCGAAGTTGAAGCGCCGCTTGAGCGCGGCGGACATCTCCGAGACGCCCCTGTCCCGCAGGTTGGCCGTGGCTATGAGGGTGAAGCCGGGCGCGGCGTGCGCCAACGCGTCCTCGGTGCCCGCCAGTTCGGGGATCGCGATGCGCCGCTCGGACAGGAGCGAGACCAGCGAGTCCTGCACCTCGGGGAGGCAGCGGGTGACCTCCTCCACGCGTGCCACGGCCCCCCGGGACATCGCGGTGAGGACCGGGGAGGGCACGAGCGCCTGGCGGCTCGGGCCCTGGGCGAGCAGCAGGGCGTAGTTCCAGCCGTACTTGAGCTGGTCCTCGGTGGTGCCCGCCGTGCCCTGCACGACCAGGCCGCTGGTGCCGCACACCGCGGCCGACAGCAGCTCGGACAGCATCGACTTGGCGGTGCCGGGCTCGCCGACCAGCAGCAGCCCCCGCTCACCCGCGAGGGTCACCACACAGCGCTCGACGAGCGCCCGGTCGCCGACGAACTTGCCCGTCACGGCCAGCCGCCGCGGCACTTCCCGCGGCGCCTCCGCGTCGTCGGGCAGGCGCAGCGCCCGGCCGCCGCTGCCCATGACGAAGGTGACGACGGCCCGGGGCGTGAGCCGCCAGGCGGGCGGCCGCGGACCGCGGTCGTAGGCGGCGAGGAAGGCCAGTTCGGCGGCGTACCGGTCCTCGGGCGGGACGATCTGGCGGGGCGGAGCGGCGGTCATCGGTGCGGGTCCTTCGGTGGTACGGACGGTGGTCATCGGCGGCGGCCGCCGCGGGTCGCCCGGGTGGTCAGCTGCTCGTACGCCGGGGCGTCCCCGGCGCGTACGCGGTCCCAGGCACGGGCGAACAACTCCCGTACGGGGACCAGCGGAAGGGTCCGGTCGCCGTCGGAGACCGGGTAGAGGGCCTCCTTCCACGTCTCCGACGGCAGCGCCGGTGCCCTCAGGTCGCGCCAGCCGCCGGGCAGGAAGAGGGTGCGGCCGGCGCGCGGCCGCTTCGCCTCGACGACCAGCGAGGTCGCGGCCAGTTCGGCGCGCGCCTTCTTGATCCGCGCCGGTTTCCAGCCCGTCCAGCGCGCGCAGTTGCGGTCGGTCGGATCGGGCAGCGCCAGCACCTGCAGGTAGAGCACCGCCGCGTCCGGGCCGAGCCCGTGCGTCTCGGCGGCCTCCGCGACCAGTTCGGGCACGCTGACCGACGGGTCCTGGGCGTACCCCGCGGGCCCCTCGGCCGTGAGGGCACGGGCGAGGTCGTCGCCCAGCACTGTCCGGACGGCCCGCAGCCCTGCCGTGCGTCCCGCGCCGAGCAGGCCTTCCAGGAGCCCGAAGACGGGGTCGTCGGCCCCGCTCAGCGCTCCCGGCCGCAGCAGCACATGCTCCGTGTCCTGGTACCAGGGGCGCAGCACCAGCGCGTCACCGGCCCGCGTCAGCCCGTGCGCGTCACCGCCGCCGGCCGCGGGCAGACCGAAGATCCGGCGCAGTTGCACGCTGGTCGGACCGCCCTTCTCCGTCCACTCCAGGTCCAGGTCGAGCAGCAGCTCGGGGTCGGCCAGCCGTCGGCGCAGCGCGCCGAGCCCGTCCGCCAGCCCGGTCCGCAGCGGATGCCCGTACGGCAGCACGTACGCCAGCGCCGCCAGGCTCTTCACTGCCCCGGCGAGCGTGTGCGCACTGGGCACCGCCGCCGGGTCGGCGGGTTCGACGTCGCCGTCCTTGCCGGGCCGGAAGACCGTGGTGCGTGCCAGCCAGGGCGTGCGCGCGGGGTTGAGCACGGCCTCCGCGTGGTCGACGCCCAGGCCGGCGAGGTCGGTGCTCAGCTCCTCCGGCAGCCGCACCATGGTGCCGAGCCGCTCGGCCCACAGCCGGCCCGCGGTCGCCGTGTCCGGGCCGGTCGTCCACAGCTCGGCCGGGTCCTCGGGCAGCAGCGCGCCGAGCAGCGCCCGCTGCTCGTCCTGGCCCAGGGAGTCCAGCAGCCGCGCGCCGAAGGTCTGTTGGCGGGGCTTGAGGCCGACCACCGCGAGACCTTCGGCACGGGCGGCGTGCGGGTGCCCGGCCAGCAGCACGGTGGCCTGGAGCGGGCCGAGCGCGCCGTTCGTTGCGGTCGCCAGGGCCTCGGGGGCGTCGGGCCGCCAGGGGGCGGCGCCCTTCTCCCGTAGCAGCCGGGTCAGTTCGGCCAGCCGGTCCGCCGCGATCCCGGCGGGGTACCGGGTCTCCCGGACCAGCGTGAAGTGCCCGACGGCGCCGAACGCCCCGGACGGGTCGTGGTCCAGCGCCAGCCACCTGACGGTTCCCACCGGGTCGTCGACGCTCTGGCAGCCGAGCACCACCACCGTACGGCCGCCCCGGCGCAGCACCTGACCGGCCCGCTGCTGCTTGTCGTGCGGCTCGCCGAGCACCATCACGCGCAGCGTGCCGCCGAGCCCGGGGAGCGGCCCCTCGGTGAGTGCCTCGAACAGCAGGAGCAGCGGTTCGCGCTGGACGTCGGTGAGCGCCGGTGAGCAGGCGCGGTAGGCGAGCGGCCGCAGCGCGCCCAGGACGGGCGTCCACTCCGCACCGATGCGGGGGACGGTGTACTCGTCGCTCCGCCAGCCGTCGCCGACGGGGGCGAGCCGCTCGGACTCCGGCAGCGGCTTGCCGTCGGCGGGCCTGCCGGAGAGCACGTGGTTCACCGCGCGGATCTGGCGCAGCGTGGCCCAGCCGCCGTACCAGGCGTTCTGCAGGGCCACGACCCCGGCCGCCGCGTCGTACAGCGCCCGGTCCCCGCCGTGGGGCGGGGAGTAGTCGGCGAACATGCCCTCGGTCCGCTCCCTGGGCTCGCGCGGACGCTCCTGCGCGGGGGCGGCCAGGGACCCGGCCCGCTCGGCGATCCGCAGCGCCGCCTGGACGAGCGCGGCGACACCGGCCAGCAGCCGCCGGTCGGTCACTGCGGGCAGCGCCCTCGCCACCGCTGCCGCGGCCACCGCGTCGGCGGTCGGTACCGCGGCCCTGGCCCGGTCGTCCCTCCCGGCTCGGGCCAGCGCCTCCTGCCGTTCGTCCAGGGCCGCCGCCGTCACCCGCATCAGCTCACCGGCCGACGCGTCGGTCAGGGCGCGCAGCACGGCCGAGCCGCGCTCGTCGCGGGGGCGCAGCGCGTGCCAGAACGCGAGCGGCGGGACCAGCCGGGTGCCGGCCGCGTACGTCCCGCCGGGCTGGCCGAAGGACACCCGCCCGAGTTCGGTGCCGTCGGCCGCGTGCAGGGAGACGCTCCGGTGCGTCTGCGCGGCGATCGGCTCGGCCCCGCCCGGCAGCCGCAGCGCGCCGAGCGGGACCCGGCCGTCGTGGGCTGCCCGCAGGGTCGCCGTCCGCCCGTCCGGCGTACCCGCGGTCGCCCTCGCCTGCGCGTCCTCGCCCTCCGTGCGCACCCACCGCCCCAGGACCGTGCCGTCGGTGCCGAACGGGGTGTGCTCAAGGCCGCGTTGCAGCGGCAGCACCTCGCAGGAGTCGAGCAGCAGCGAGGTGTCGTCGCGGACGGCCGACGCCAGCAGCGCGGGCAGCGAGGCCCGCCCGTGCTCGCCGGTCGCCGGGTCGTACTCCAGCCACAGCGACCGCCGGCCCTGCCTGCCCTGGCGCCAGTACGTGGTGCCGTCGCCCAGCACCGGGCGGCCCGGCGGCAGGACGGTGTCGCCGGCGTGCAGGGTGCGGCCGCCCGTGGCCCGGCCGCCGGCGGGCAGCGGGATCGAGGCGTGGGCCGCGTCCATGCCGGACCACCAGCCGGTGATCTGCTCACCGCCGACCGTGATCACCTCGGACGGGCGGTTCGACCAGTAGCCCTGCTGCTTGGTGCCGTCCCGCCACATCACCAGCAACTCGCCGTCGGCGTACCGGAACCGGGGCCGCTGCCAGCGGTCCAGGGTGATCGGCAGCCGCAGCTCGTGGGTGAGCAGGATCCCCTCGGGGCCGACGACGACCGCCTGGTGACCGCGCGCCACGATCAGCGCGGGCCACGCCTCGGTCACCGTCAGCTCCTGGTCCCGGTCCCCGCGCACCTCGGTGTCGAGCAGCTCCAGCGCCTCCTCCAGCGCGGGCCAGCCCAGTTCGTCCAGGACGCCGGCGCGCAGCGTACGGCCGAGGGCGGGTACGACGTCGTACTCGGTGAGGCGCCGGACGGCGAGGCGGCTCGTCCGCAGCACCGGTCGGAAGGGCCGCAGCCGCTCCAGCTCCGCGTCGGCACCGGGCAGCCCCGTGCCGGAGGTGAACGCCGCCGTCGCCGCTTGCAGCCACTCGGCCAGCACGTCGCCGAGGACCGGGTGCTCCGCCGCCTTGAGCAGGTCCGGCGTCCCCTGCCCCCGGCCGAGGCCGCCGACGGCCCGGAACAGCAGCGTGCGGTAACGGGATTCGGACGCGGTGGCCAGCAGGTCGCGCTGCCCCGGACGCGTGTCGCGCAGCCAGCCGCCGAGGGGCAGATGGACGTCCGCGCCGGACCCGGCCAGCGGGACCCGCTCGGCGACGCACAGGTCCAGCAGGTCGATGTCGGCCCCCGCCTGCCAGCGTCCGGTGAAGAGGTCCACGGGCCGCCCGGCCGCCCGCAGCCGGGGCGCCATCCGCTCGACCAGCGCCAGGGTCGCGGGGGAGCGGTGCGAGGACGCCCCGCCGTGCTTGCGGTGCTGGGCCCACCGGCTGAGCCAGTCCGCCGCGTCGACCTCGGTTCCGCCGTCCCCGGTGAGCAGCAGGTCCGCCCCGCACTCCGCCAGCAGCGCCAGCCAGAACTCGTCGTCCTCCACCTCCTGGCCCAGGCCGGCCGGCATGATCTCCAGCAGCCGTACCCGGATCCCGGGCCGCCGCTCGGCGAGGACCGGCAGCACGCTCCGGTAGGCGTTCCAGAAGGAGGCGGGTGCCCGGACGGCGGCCGGGGACGCGAGCAGGTCGGCGACCAGGGCGCACTCCTCGGTGACCCGGTCCAGCCCCGCCGCCCTGATCAGCCCGCGCGCGTCCTGCGGCAGCGAGGCGTACGGCGGCATGCCCGCCGCGCAGCGCTCCACCGTCAGCTGCCGGAACTGCGCCCAGGCGGTGGCCGGTTCGAGCCGCCGTGCCAGGTCCTTCACGTACTCCTTGAGCGCCTTGACGGTGAGCGCCCCGGCGAAGGCGAACTCCAGGAACACCGCCCGCTGCCGCTCCTCGTCCACGGTCAGGGCGTGCACCCGCTCGGCCTCGCGGGCCTTGCCGAAGAAGGCGGCCGCGTACGTCGTGTTCTCGTGCTGGAGGAAGACCCGCGCGGCCTGCTCGTAGAAGGTCGGCAGGAAGTGCGGTACCGCGCGGCCCAGCCGCTCGCCGAGCTGCTCGAAGCCCTCCTTCGCGTTGCCCGGCTTGGACTTGGCCTGCCGGGCCAGCCGCTCGACGTCCTTGACCAGGGCGAGGGCGTGATGGCCGTTGGCCGGGTCGTGCACCAGGGCCCAGGCCGGGAAACCGAGCGTCTCCCGCCGCACCTGACCGACCTCGGGCGCCTCCGGCTCCCGGGCGAGACCCAGGAACTCCAGCGCCAGGTCCTCGGCGTCACCGAGGGTGCCCGGCACCAGCCGCACCACCGCGCGGCCGTCCAGAGCCGGGTGCGTGTACGTGCGCGCGGTCAGGACGTCGGCGTCCTCCCGCGCGGTCGTGCCCGGCGGCAGGACCGCGCCGGCGTCGAGCAGCGCGGCCGTCGTGGTGTCGTCGTACGCGCTCATGCCGCCCGCTCCTCGTCCTCGATGTCCCGCCCCGCGTACAGCGCCGCCGCCATCCGCATCCCCTCCGACCAGGCGACCGGGCCGACCTGACCCAGCCTCAGCGTCCGGCCTGCCGGATCGGTCCACGCCAGCGGGCCGGTCTCGGTCTCGAAGTAGCTGTCGTAGTCGCCGATCCACACCCTGGCCTCGACCACCCGGCCCTCCTCCAGCACGGAGCACACCGCGTGGCCGCCGCGCACGCGGTACCCCAGCTGAGTGGCCCTGCCGTGCAGGAACCGCAGCTCCTTGAAGGCCCCGCCGGCGTACTCCTCGATCTGAGTGCCCTCGGGGTCCAGCTCGGCCGGGCGGTGCCAGACCTCGCGGAAGAGCTGCCGGGCCCGCTGCTCGACGCCGAGTTCCACGGCGAACTCCCGCAGCTCCGCCAGGTCTTCGAGGAGCACCGGGTGCGGCAGCCGGACCAGGTCGGGGGCGATGCGCACGGTGTCGCCGTCGAGGTCGACCAGGCCGAGGCCGCGTTCGGCGTCGGCGTCCCGCAGGAAACCGGCGACCTCGCCGTCGGCGCCGGTGACCACCAGGTCGCGCAGCGCCGTCTGCCAGGCGGGGTCCGGCCACACCCGTGTCAGCACGGCGCGTGGCACCGGGAGCGAACGGGTCATCCACCGCTCCACGTCGGCCTGGCACTGCCGTGCGTGCCGCTCCAGCCACTCGGCGAGCTGCCGCAGTCCCAGGACGGCGGGATCGTCCGCCAGCTTCGCGGGCACGGACTTCAGCCGCCGCCCGGCCGCGTTGCGGCAGACCACCTTCCCGTCGTCCAGGGCCACCTCGTACTCCCCGGCCGTCACCCACCCCATGCGTGCCTCCCCGCACCGCAGTGATCAAGTGATGGCGACTGTAGGGGAGACCACTGACAACACCCTCCGCGGTACGGCCGACGACCGAAGCGGGCAGGGAATGGGGGCCCGACGGCCATGGACGGTAAGGCGACGGCCCCGGACGGGGGCGGGTGCCCGGGCCGGGGCCGTGGGGAGGCCGTGCGGGGGAGGGGTCAGCCCTGCCCCGCCTCCTTCTCCCGCTTGAGGTTCTTCAGGCGCACGGTCTCCTTGCGGACCTCGGCCTGGGTGGCGCGCTCCTTCTGCAGCCACTCCGGCAGCTCGCGCTTGAGCTCCTCGATCTGCTCGGTGGTGAGCGGTTCCGTGATTCCGCCGCGCGCCAGCCCGGCGATGGACACGCCCAGCTTGGCCGCGACCACCGGACGCGGGTGCGGCCCGTCGGCCCGCAGGTCGCGCAGCCACTCGGGCGGATTCGCCTGGAGTTCGGCCAGCTCGGCGCGCGAGACGACGCCCTCCTGGAATGCGGCGGGCGTGGCGGGCAGGTACACGCCCAGCTTCTTCGCCGCGGTCGCGGGCTTCATCGTCTGGCCGGTCTGGTGCGAACTCATGAGGTCAAGGGTATCGGCCAGGTCCGGGAGCCCCGACCGCGCCCGACGCCGGCCGCGGGCCGTGGCCGATGCCGGCCGGCTCTCCGCGGCCGGTTAACCTGGGCTGGTGACAGGCTCGGAGGAAACACCGTCGTTCCGGCTCGCGTACGTCCCCGGCGTGACGCCCGCCAAATGGGTTCGGATCTGGCACGAGCGCCTGCCCGACATTCCGCTCACCCTGCACCAGGTGCCCGCCGCCGAGGCGGCCGCCCTGCTGCGCGCGGGGGACGCGGACGCCGGTCTGGTACGGCTCCCGGTGGACCGTGCGTTCTTCAGCGCGATCCCCCTCTACACCGAGGCCACGGTGGTCGTCGTCCCCAAGGACCACGTGATCACGGCGGCCGAGGAGGTCACCGTCGCCGACCTGGGCGACGAGGTCCTCTTCCACCCCCTCGACGACGTCTTCGACTGGGACGCCCCGCCCGGCGAGCCCGCCTTCGAGCGCCCCGCGACCACCGAGGACGCCGTCGAACTGGTCGCCGCCGGGGTGGGCCTCCTGGTCGTCCCGCAGTCGCTGGCCCGCCTGTACCACCGCCGGGACCTCACCTACCGGCCGCTCACCGACGGACCCGAGTCGACCGTCGCCCTGTCCTGGCCCGAGGACGCCACCACGGACATGGTCGACGACTTCATCGGCATCGTCCGCGGCCGCACGGTCAACAGCACCCGCGGCCGTCAGGCCGCACAGACCGCGAAGCCGGCCAGGACCGCACCGGCGGCCACGGCGAAGGCGCACCAGGCGCAGAAGCCGGCCGCCCGTAGCGCACGCGCGCGTGCCACCGGCGCGAAGTCCGCCAAGCCCGCGAAACGCGGCAAGCCCCGCCGCCGCTCGTAGGCCGCGGCGGGACGGCCCGGCGCCTGTCGCACGCTCGTTGCTGATCCGCTTCCGCGTCGCTGATCCGCTTGCGCCGTTGCTGATCCGCTTCCGCGCGCCCCGATCGTCTTGCGCGCTCCCGGACTCGCGCGATGTCTCACGATGCCTGCGGACACACCGGACACCCCGTCCTGCAGGCCGCGCGTGAGCCCGGAAGCAGCCCCGGACGGAGCCGTCGCCCCCCGAGCAGTTCGCCGCGCTGCTGGAGTCAGCCGGTCTGAAGCTGTCCCGGGTGGTGCCGACGCCGACCGTGCCCGCGGTGGTGGAGGCGGTGGTCGCCCAGGAGGCTCGGGACGTCCGGCTCTCAGCCCTCCGGCGCCGGCGCCGCCTTCGCAGGATGCGCCGCCTCCGGTGTCCGCGCCGCCCCGGCCGGCTCCGCCGCCTTCGCCCGCTCGCCCAGATCGGCCACCGCGAGACCCAGCGCCACCAGGATGAACCCCACCGAGGTGAGCAGGCCCAGCTGGAGCGCCTCGGAGGCCCGGCCGCCGTGCGCCAGGTGGGCGAAGTACACCGAGCCCACCACCGCGATCCCGGCCGCCGATCCCACGCGCTGGCCGGTCTGGAGCACCCCGCCGGCCGCACCGGCCCGCTTCACCGGCACCAGGGTCAGCGTGAGCGTGGTGTTGGGGGAGACGGTGACACCGGAGCCGATGCCTCCGATGATCATCGGCAGCGCCGCGGCCCACCCGATGCTCCCCGACGGGACCAGGCGCACCACCGCGATGATCCCGAGCAGCCCCACCGCCACTCCGGTGAGACCGATGACGACCAGCTTGCGTCCGTGGCGCACCACCATGCGGCCGCCCAGGGCGGCACCGACGGCCGAGGCGGCCGCGAAGGGCAGCACCGTGACTCCGGCGGCCAGCGCGCTGTACCCCGCCGCGTTCTGCAGGAACAGGGCGAGGACGAAGAAGACCGTGGTGAAGCCCGCGAAGTAGGTCAGGCTGATCAGCGCGCCGAGCGTGTAGGACCGCAGCGAGAACAGGCTCAGATCGACCAGCGGCGCCCGTCCGAGCCGGCCCTGCCGCCGCTCCCACCGCCAGAACAGGCCCAGCAGCACCGCGCCCACCGGCAGCAGCGCCCACTTGAGCCGTCCGGTCCACTGCTGTTCCTGCACCAGCGGCAGCATCAGGGCGAGCACACCGGAGCCGAGCAGCAGTACCCCGAGCGGGTCGAACCGCTCCCGCCGGTCCGCCGACGCGGGGAACCGGGGCAGCAGCCGCAGGCCCGCGGCGAACGCCGCGACCCCGATGGGCAGATTGACGAAGAACACCCACCGCCAGCCGTCGTCGGTGCCGACGGCGTCGATGATCAGACCGCCCGCCAGCGGGCCGACCGCCGTCGAGACGCCGATGACGCTGCCGAGCAGCCCGAAGGCCTTGGCGCGTTCGGAGCCCTGGAACATCTGCTGGATCAGTCCTGAGGTCTGCGGTGCGACCATGCCTGCCGCCGCGCCCTGGATCAGCCGGAACACCACCAGCCGGTCGGGGCTCGCGGCGAGCCCGCAGGCCGCCGAGGCCACCGTGAACACGGCGAGCCCGATCAGGAAGGCCTGGCGCCGTCCGCGCAGGTCGCCGAGCCGGCCCGCCGGGACGAGCGCCAGCCCGAAGGTCAGGGCGTACCCGGAGACCACCCAGGACTGGGCGGCCTCCGTGGCACCCAGTCCGCGCTCCATGGAGGGCAGCGCCACGTTGACGATCGAGGTGTCGAGCAGCGAGATGAAGCCCGCCGCGAGACAGACCCCGAGCGCCCGCCACCGCCGGTCGTCGGTGGCCGGCGGCTGCGGTTTCGCCGAGGTCGTGATCATGCGGTCACGCTATGCCGCCGTGCCGGGCATCGCACGACCGGCGGAGCGAACGGATGGCCGGCCCCGCCGTCCGGGTGACGCCCGTCCCCGCGTACCGGTCCGCGCGGGGCAGAGCCGTGCACGGTCTTCGAGACGCGCTCCGCGCTGCGCGGAGCGCTCAGCCCGACCGGGCCGGCCGGACCAGCCAGTCGTACGCCGCGCGGGCCGTGAACTCCGCCTGGCCGCCCCGCAGCAGCAGTCCGGCCGTGCCGAACTCGGGGGCGTCGGCCTGGGCGGCGACGTACGGGATCGCGAGGCAGCGCATCCCGGCGGCGTGTGCCGCGGCCGCGCCCGGAGCGGCGTCCTCCAGTACCACGCAGTCGGCCGGGGCGGCCCCGAGGCGGCGGGCCGCCTCCAGGAAGACGTCCGGGGCCGGTTTGCCGCGCGGGACCTCGTCGGCCGAGACCGCCGTGCGCAGATACGCGCCCAGGCCCGTGCCGGCCAGGATCGCCGCGATCGCCTCGGGAGAGGAGCCGGAGGCCACCGCCAGCGGAACGCCCTCGGCCGCCAGCAGCTCCACCAGCGTCCGCATCTCCGGGTACGCGCGCGTGCCGGTCCGGGCCAGGGTCAGGTACCGCCGGTTGGTGTCCGCGAGCAACTCGGCCACCGAGGGCCGGAGTCCATGGCGGTCGCGCAGCAGGGTCACCGTCTCCAGTGTGCTGATGCCGACGTAGCGCTCGTGCTCCGCCCAGGTGAAGTCCGGGACGCCGTGTCCGGCCAGCATCTGCCGGGTCGCCTCGTAGTAGTTCGGTTCGCTGTCCACGAGTGTTCCGTCGAGATCGAAGATGACCGAGAGGCCGCCGAGATCGCTCATGGAACCAGGATGCCGTTACGTGCGGGCCGCCCGGCCGACGGCCTCCACCAGCGGCAGCAGCCGGTGCGCAACGCGTTCGCGCAGCGCCACCTCGGTGCGCGTGCGCACCACGCCAGGGAGGCTGATCAGCTTCTGGATCACGTCCTCCAGGTGCGCGTTGTCCCGCGCCACCACCCGGGTCAGCAGGTCCCCGCCGCCCGTGATCGAGAACGCCTCCACGATCTCCGGCACCGCGGCCAGCGCGTCCCCGACGTCGTCCAGATGCCCCTGCGTGACCTCGATGTGCACGAAGGCCAGCACGGGGTGGCCGAGCGCGGCGGGGGAGAGCACGGGACCGGTGCCCGTGATCACACCGTCCCGCTCCAGCCGGTCCAGCCGGGCCTGCAGCGTGCCCCGGGCGACCCCGAGGATGCGGGCGTACTCGCGCACGCTGGTGCGCGGCCGCTCCAGCAGCAGCCGCAGGATGCGGGTGTCGAGCTCGTCCACGGTCATGATCTACGACTGTACCCATGGCTCACCGGCCTCGGCCGACCTGGTCCATCGGCCCGGTGAAGACGCCGTCGCCTGAGCCAGTCGCGGCATGGACAGCAGCGGTCAGGTGTCCGAGAAGAGATGTGCCGGCTCGGTGTCCCACAAGGTAGACGGCGTCAGCCGGCCGCCGCGGCCTCGGGCTCAGTGGCCGGCGCTCCGGCCCTCCCGCGCGGTGGCGAGGCGGTTCTCCAGGCCGGCGATGAGTGTGTCCATCGCCAGCCGGAACATGCGGTCCTGGTCGGGGCTCGCGCGGTCGGTGAAGTCGGCCTCGTCCTCGTCCGGACCGGGCGGGGAGGGCTTGAGGTTCGCCCACTGCGCCAGCGCGCCGTTGAGTTCGGCGCTCAGGACGCCGATGACGAAGGCGACCAGGAGGGCGGCGATCTCGGGCGCCTGGGACTCCGGCACCCCCGCGGCCGCCACGATCGCGGTGAGCGCCGTCCAGAACGGGTCGTCGGGCTGGATGAAGTCCGGCTGGTGGCTGAACGAGTAGGCCATCAGGTTGGGATGGCGGTGTGCCAGCGTCCGGAAGTCCGTGGCGAGCAGGCGGATGCGCTCCTGCCAGGGGGTGCCGCCCTCCAGGGGTACGGTGCGGAACTGGGCGCCGACCGTCCGCGCCACGCCGCGCAGCACCGCTTCCTTGTTCGGCACGTGGTGGTACAGGGACATGGGGTTCGCGTCGAGCTCGGTGGCGAGCTTGCGCATGGTGAGCGCCTCGACCCCGTCCGCGTCGATGAGCCGCAGGGCGGCGGCATAGATCCCGGCCTCGGTGAGAGGTACGTCCCTCTTCCTGGTGCCCCGCGGGGGGCGCTTCGCCTGCTTTTCCATATCCTGTACGGTATCAGTTCCGTACATCGTACGGGATCTGCGCCGGGCGCCGTTCGGGTCCGGTCGCCGTCTCCGTCGAGCGGCGGGGGACCGATCGGGTGACGATGGACGTGTAGTGAGGTCACCACGCTGCTCTTCTGAGGAGGCAGGTGCCATGACATCTCCTTCCGCATCCCCGACCCCGCCATCCGCGCCCGGCGCCGAGTCGCGTGAGGCTCCCCTGGCCGGAGGGATGGCAGCCCTGGCGAACATGGGCTGGCAGATCCTGCTCACCATGGGCGTCGCGACCATCGCCCTGGGCGTCGTCGCCCTGGTGTGGCCGGGCGCGACGCTGCGGGTCGTCGGCGTGCTCTTCGGCGTCTATCTGCTGGTCACCGGCGTCTTCGAGCTGGCCGCCGCCTTCGGGGCGCACGTCCCGGGGCACCTGCGGGTCCTGCACTTCGTCACGGGTGCGCTCTCGGTCCTGCTGGGGCTGCTCTGCTTCCGCGGCACCCTGGAGTCGATTCTGCTGCTGGCCCTGTGGATCGGGTTCAGCTGGCTGCTCCGGGGCACCTTGGAGACGGCCGCGGCAGCCTCCGCGCCCGACATGCCGGCGCGCGGCTGGCACGTGGCCTTCGGTGTCATCGGTGCTCTGGCGGGCATCGTGATGATCGTCATGCCGTTCGCCTCGATCGCGACACTCACCCTGGTCGTAGGCGTCATGGCCATCGTCGTGGGGCTGACGGAGGTGGTGCGCGCCGTCAGGACGCGGGTCGAGATCGGCCGTTCGGCTCCGGCCTCGGTCGCCCAGCGCCGCTCGGCGTTCCACACCCGCCCGCACCCGCAGCACTGAACCGCGGACGAGTGGCTTGCGCGCCACCCGGCCGGCCTGAACAGTGTCCGTGGCCCCCCGCGCGGGGCGGCCCCCGCGCCGGACCGCGAGGCGATGACCGAACGTGCGGACGCGGTGCACGACGACGCGCGTTGGAGGAGTCGTGGAGCACTCGGCGGCGGCCCCGGCGCCCGCGGTGCGGCAGCCGTATCTGATCGTGAACCCGCGGTCCGGGGGAGGAAAGGCGGAGCGGTTCGGGATCGCGGAGAAGGCCGCCGCCTCGGGGGCCCAGGTCCTCGTGGTCGATCCGGCCCGGCCCCAGGATCTGGCGGCCGTCGCACGACGCGCGGTCGAGGACGGCGCCGACCTGCTGGGTGTGGCCGCAGGAGACGGCACCCAGGCGCTGGTCGCCGGCGTGGCCGCGGAGAGCGGTGTTCCGTTCCTGGTCGTTCCCGCCGGTACCCGCAACCACTTCGCGATGGACCTCGGCCTTGACCGTGCGGATCCCTCGGCCGCCCTGGAGGCGCTCACCGACGGTGTCGAGCTGCGCGTGGATCTCGGCCATGCGGGCGAGCGGGTGTTCGTCAACAACGTGTCGTTCGGTGCGTATGCGGCCCTGGTGCAGGATCCGGCCTATCGGGAGGACAAGCTCGGGACGGCGGCTCGGATCCTCCCGGACTTCCTGGCCCGCCACCAGGGTCCGGAACTCGTGGTCCGGGCCGGGCTGATCACGGTGGAGGGGCCGGACGCGGTGCTGGTGAGCAACAACCCCTACCAGACGGACGATCCCGCCGGACTGGGCAGACGGCCGCGGTTGGACTCCGGTCTCCTGGGCGTACTGGCCGCCAGGGCGGAGACCCCGGCGGAAACGGCCGCTCGGCTGCTCAGCGGGGTGTCGCGCGGCCTGACCCACCTCGCCACGCCGGACGAGGTCGTCGTCCACGCCGACGTCCCGTTCGTCCCCGTCGGGTTGGACGGCGAGGCCCTCACCCTGCCGACTCCCGTTCGCTGCCGGATCAGCGCCGGTGCGCTGGTGGTCCGGGTCCCCCGCCATCGGCCGGGGGGCCCGCCCGCTCGGTCGCCGGGCCGGTCCGCCATCGGGCGTCTGGCCGAGGCGGCGAGCCGGGTCGTCCACCGCCCTCCCGCATCCTGATCACGGCGTCTCTCCCCCAGCCCTCAGCCGCCCCCGGCGTCCGCCCCACGTCGGCGCCCGTCCCACGTCGGCGCACGCCCCGCCTCGGAGCGCCTCACCTCGACGCACGCCCCGCCTCGACGCACGCCCCTCCTCGGCGTCCGCCTCAGCATGCCCTCAGCAGCAGCAGAGCGGTGTCGTCGGCGCGATCGCCCGACGGCTGGGCGTGGGCGAGAAGCGTCTCGGCGATGTCGTCCAGCGGGCCGGTGGCCTTGGCGAGCACCTCCGCGAGCTCGGTGAGGGCGGCCTCGAAGTCGGTGCCGGGGGTTTCGACGAGTCCGTCGGTGTAGAGGGCCAGGAGTGTGCCGGGGAGCAGCGGGACGTCGACGGTCGGGTACTCCGCCGTGGGGTCGACGCCCAGCAGCGGCCCTGGCGGTGCCGCCACGATGGCGGTGTGCAGGTCGGGGTGGCGCAGCAGGGGCGGGCAGTGGCCCGCGGTGGCCACCTGGGCGACGTGGTGGACCGGATCGATGTGCGCGTACAGGCAGCTGGCGAGCAGGCCCGGGTCGAGGGCGTCGAACAAGTGGTTGGTACGGGCCAGGACCTCGCCCGAGCTCGCGCCCGCCACGGCGTAGGCGTGGACCGCGGTGCGCACCTCGCCCATCAGGCCGGCCGCGCCGACCCCGTGGCCCTGGACATCCCCGATGACGGCGGCGGCCTCGGTGTCCGACAGGCGGATGAGGTCGTAGAAGTCGCCGCCCACCTCCATGCCGTGGCCGGCGGGCAGATAACGGGCGGCCACGTCCAGGCCGTGCATCGTCGGCAGGGTGCGGGGCAGCAGGCCGGCCTGCAGCCCCTCCGCCAGCTGGTGCGTGGCGTCGTACTGCCGTGCGCGGTCCAGGGCCTGGGAGATCAGGGCGCCGATGGCCGTGAGGGTGGCGCGTTCCTGCAGCGTGAAGGAGCGGGCCTGCCGGTAGCCGACCACGCAGACCCCGAAGTACTGTCCGGAGGCCATGAGCGGCAGCCAGGCCCAGGCGCCCAGACCGTCGTCGAGGGAGGCGCTCTCGGGGTATATCGCACGCAGCTCGTCCCGGTCGGCGATGAAGGACGGCACCCCCTGGGCCAGTCCCCAGGGCGGTGCCCCCGTGGTCAGCCCGGGAAGCGGGAGGTCGGAGGCGAGGGGGGCGTGGTCGACGAGGCTGACCAGTTCCTGACTGAAGCCGTGCTGGCCGACCACCCGTACCCGGCCCGCCTCCGCCACCAGGAAGGCGAAGGCCTGCGCGTCCAACGCGACCAGCAGGTGGTCGGCCACCAGCTCCACGACCTCGTCGGCGGAAGCGGCCGCGGCCAGGCCGCCGGAGAGCTGCATCATGTGGTAGTGGGCGTCCAGGCCGACGGGGCCGGGCACCTGCCCGGAACCGACGGCCAGTTCGTCGGGGCTGCGCGCGGTGCCGGCCGGGGCGGAGATGCGCAGGCTCACACCGGTGCGGTCCGGGTACAGCTGGAGCAGCAGTTCTCTGCCGTCACGGGGCCGCTTCACCGTGTAGGAGGTCGGGAGCTGGCTCGCGAGTGCGGCCTGGTAGCGCAGCCGGTACGGCGCGGGAGCCAGCCACGGCACCGCTTCCCAGAGGCGGGCGCCCAGCAGGTGGGGGATGCTCTCGCACAGCAGGTCGGCCCCGGTCCGGTCGACGAACCTGATCCGCCCCCGCACGTCGGCGCGGCACGCGCCCTCGGGAAGAGCGGCTACGAAGTCCGCCGCCCCCTGCGGGGAAGCCGGTACCGAGGGATGCGCGGGCGCGGGCGGCAGGAGACGCGCGGCCAGTCCCGGCTGCACGCGGTGCCCGGCCTCGGTGGCGTCCTGCAGCAGCAGGGCCATGCAGCGGGCCGCGGTGGTCAGACGTTCCCGCGCGCCCGCGTCCGCCGCCGGTGATCTCTGGGAGAACAGCACCAGCAGGACTCCCCACACACGCGGGCCGGCCAGGAGCGGGGCCGCCGCGACGGCCCCCACGAACGGGAAGGTCAGCGCCAGCCGGGGATAGCGGCGGGCGAACTCCTCACCGGAACCGATCCACACCAGACGCCGCTGACGTATCGCTTCGGGAACGGGGCCTTCGGCCACGGTGGTCACCCGGATGCGTCGCAGCAGGCTGACGAACCCCGTGGGCATCGCGAGGCTCGCGTCCAGCACCAGGACCTCGCCGCCGGCTTCGAGCAGAAAGAGCGCCCCCGCGTGCGCACCCGTCCCGACCACCGTCCGGGCCAGAACCTGATCCAGCAGCTCCTGGACGGCAGCGGTTCGCAGGTCCTTGCCATGAGCCATCCGCTGCGCTCGCTTCGCGGGTCGTGCGCCTCCGTTCAGGATAGGCCCGCGGCGGTGAGCCGCTCACCGCGGGACGCCGCAGGTCTGACGACTTCGTCGCGCCGACGACCGCGACCGGCCGTCCCGCATGCCTGATCGTTAGATCCATTTTGCCATTCCCTTGACGATGAAGCGGTCATCAATGATGCTTTCATCAGACAAAGCCCAACATGTCCGCTATGTCGCATCAGAACGGATGGCAATGAGGGAAACCCATCAGTCCGGAATCGCTCAGCCGGTGAACCCGAGCGAGGCACCCGACGCGGCGATAGCCATGCTCGACGCGGAAGGGACGGTGGTCGGGTGGACGCAGGCCGCCCAGCAGTTGGTCGGGTACTCGGCCGGAGAGATGGTGGGCCGGTCGGCGGCACAGGTAATGCCGTCCTCCGGCGGCGCTCTCCGGGCCACGGCGCTGGCCGAACAGTGCCGTGCCCAGGGCGGCTGGTCCGGCACCATGACGGTCCGCCACCGGGACGGTCACGTGCTCACCCTGGCCCTGCGGGTCTCGTTGCTGCGGGGAGAGAGCGAAAGCCTGCGCTGGCTCGTGTCCGTGACCGGCATAGGCGCGCTCTCCTCGGCAGCGACGGACGGATCGCTGCGCGAGTCCCTGCTCGCCCACGCACCGATCGGCATCGTCGTCCGCGACCCGCAGCTGCGCTGCACATGGGTGAACGACGCGATGGAACTCCAGGACGGCATTCCCCGTGACCGACGGCTCGGCAGCCGTCTGAAGAACACGCTGCCCGGGTTCGAGGCCGAAGCGCTCGAGGTGGTGATGCGGCACGTGCTGGAGAGCGGCATCACCATGGTCCACGAGTACCGGGCGTGGCCGCCGACCGACCGGCGCCGGGAGCACGTCTACTCGGCCTCGTTCTTCTGTCTCCAGGACGCGGACGGCAGGCCGTCGGCGGTGTGCAGCATGAGCGTCGACGTCACCGGCAACCGGCGGGCGCGCGAGCGTCTCGCCATCCTCAGCGAAGCCAGCACCCGCATCGGCAGCACCCTCGACGTCATGCAGACCAGCCAGGAGCTGGCCGAGCTCACCGTGCCCCTGCTGGCCGACCACGCCCTCGTCGACCTGGTGGAGTCGGTTCCGTTCGCCCTGCAGCCCGGACGGATCGGGGCGGCGAACGGCCGCCCTCCCGTGCTGCGCCGGGCCGGTCTGGCCTCCGTCGACCTCGGTGTCCTCGAACTGCCCTGGGTCCGCGAAGAGGTGATCGACGTCCACCCGGCCTCGCCGTTCGCCGCCGCGCTGCGCACCGGCAGGTCGCACCTCGTACCGTCGCTGGACGCGGACACCCAGCTCAGCCCCTGGGTCCATCACGACCCGGCGCGGGGGCAGATGGTCCGGGACAGCGGGATCCACTCCCTGATGGTCGTCCCCATCCGTGCGCGGCGCTGCGTGCTGGGACTGGCGCTGTTCGGCCGCTCCGAGGAGCCGACGCCGTTCCAGGAGGACGACCTGCTGCTCGCCGAGGAGCTCGTGACCCGGGCCGCGCTCTGCCTGGACAACGCGCTCCAGTACGCGCGCGAACGCGCCGCCGCCCTCACGCTCCAGCGCGACCTGCTTCCCCACCGGGTCCGGGGCGGCGCCGCCGTCGAGGTGGCCTCGCGCTACGTACCGGCCGACATGGACCACGGCGTAGGGGGTGACTGGTTCGATGTGATCGAGCTGTCCGGCGCCCGCGTGGCCCTCGTCGTCGGCGATGTGGTCGGACACGGGATCCACGCCGCGGCGACCATGGGCAGGCTGCGCACCGCCCTGCGCACGCTCGCCCACCTGGACCTGCCCCCGGAACAACTCCTGGCACACCTCGACGACACGGTCCGGCGGCTGAACGAGGAGAGCGAGGACGACGCCGACGACCCGGAACCGGTCCCCTCGGTCGTGGGCGCCACCTGCCTGTACGCCGTCTACGACCCGGTCACCCGGCGGTGCACGATGGCTCGGGCCGGTCACCCGCCGCCCGCGGTCATCGACCCCCGGGGCGGGGTCACCTTCCCGGACATGCCCGCCGGTGCCCCGCTCGGACTCGGCCTCGGGGCGCTCGCCTTCGAGTCGGTGGAACACGAACTGCCCGAGGGGAGTGTGCTCGCCTTCTACACCGACGGCCTGGTCGAGTCCCGCGACGACGACCTCGACGCAGGCATGCGGCGCCTGAGCGCATGCCTGGCCCGGTCCGACCGGTCCCTGGAGGACCTGTGCTCGGAGGTGGTCGAGACCTTGCCGGCCCGGACCCACTTTGACGACGTCACCCTGCTCCTCGCCCGGACCCGTGGACTCCAGCCCGCGTGGGTCGCGTCGTGGGACCTGCCGAACGAACTGACCTCCGTCCGCACCGCCCGGCACCTGACCCGACGTCAGCTCAGGGCGTGGGGGATGGACCAACTCGTCGGCACCGTGGAGCTGATCGTCAGCGAACTGGTCACCAACGCCGTCCGGTACGGCGGTGGGCCGATCCGCCTGCGGCTCCTCCAGCACTCCATCCTGACCTGTGAGGTCACCGACACCAGCACCAGCCAGCCACACCCGCGCCACCCTCGCACCCTCGACGAGGGCGGCCGGGGTCTCATGCTCGTCGCTCAGCTCTCCCGCAGGTGGGGCTCCCGCACCGTATCGGGCGGCAAGGTCGTCTGGTCCGAACAGGACCTGCCCGCAGGCGCGATCGCCTGAGCCGCCGAAGGAGGTACGACATGACGGACGACAACGCTGTGAGCGATTTCGACTCCGCGAGCGACATCCCGGGAAGGACAGGCCTGGCCGATGCCGGGCCCGGCGGCGGCCCGCAGGCGTTCGAGTGCGCGCCGGCCGCCGTGCTGGACGACCGGGGCACGGTGCTCCGGTGGACCCGGGCGGCGCAGGAGCTGACGGGGTTCACCGCCGACGAGGTCTGCGGGCGCCCCGTACGGGAACTGGTGGCCGGACTCCCCGACGAGCCGTACCGGGCCGCGGAGATACCGGCGTCCGGGCGGGTAAGCCTGTGGCACCGGTCCGGCGAGACGGTCGAAGTCACGTTCCGGACCTCCGCCGTGGCGGGCCCCGCGGAGTACCTGGTGCTGGTGGCGCCGGCACACCACGCCGTCCACCACGAGCAGGGCGCCGCGCTCCTGCGCGCGCTCTCCGCGCACGACCGGGTCACGATCGCTCTGCACGACACGGACCTGACCACGGTGCAGACGAACGCCGCACCGGGCGCTCCCGACGGCCGTCTCCGGCCCGGCACCCGGCTGCACGACGTGCTCTGCGCCGAGGACGCCGACACCCTGGAGGCGGTACTGCGCCAGGTGATCGAGACGGGCACCCCGGTGATCCGCCGGACCCAGCACGTGCGCCGCCGGCAGGATCCGGCGCTTCGGCGGCCCCTGTCGCTGTCCGCCTTCCGCCTGGAGGACCCGCGAGGACGCCCCACCGGAGTCGCGGCCCTCTACATCGAGATCCTCGACCAGCTGGAGGAACGACGTCATCTGCTTCTCTCCCGCGAGGTCGCCGAGCGGGTCGGGGGATCCCTGGACGTCGTGCGGACCGCGCGAGACCTGGCCGATCTCCTCGTCCCCGGCTTCGGGGACCTGGCCGCGGTCGACCTCGCGCACTCGGTGTTCGGCGGGGAGGAACCCGCCAGGCAACCGGGCGGCGGAGACATGCGCAACGCGGCCCTCGCCCCGGCCACCTTGGCCTGGCCGGCCGGCATCAAGCCGGGCGGCCTCGTCCCGCCCCTGCCCGACCACCCCTTCCTGCACCGCGTCCGGCAGGGCGAGACGGTCGTCCTCGGCCTCGACGAGTTCGCCGCCGTGACCGGCGATCCGCGACTGCTGGAGTACCTCGTCCCGCGCGACGCGCATTCGGTGATGGTGGCACCGTTGCACGCCCGCGGCCTCACGCTCGGCGTCATATCGCTCTGGCGCTGCGGCCGGTCCGCACCGTTCACCGAGGACGAGGCGCAGCTCCTGACGCTCCTCGCCTCCAGGGGCGCGCTCGCCGTCGACAACGCCCGCCGTCACGTGCGCGAGCACCGGGCGGCAGTGGCGCTGCAGCAGCGCCTTCTCCCCCCGGCCACGACCGACACGTCGGCGGCCGAGACCGCCGGGGTCTACCTGCCCGCGGGCGGCGGAGCACAGATCCGCGGCGACTGGTACGACGCCATCGCTCTGCCCTCCCTGCGACTGGCCCTCGTCGCCGGGGACGTGATCGGTCACGGCATGCCCGCGATCGCCACCATGGGCCGGCTGCGCACCGCCATCCAGACCCTCGCCGACCTCGAACTCGAACCGGACGAGATGCTCACCCGGCTCGCGGACCTGGTCCAGCGCCTCGTGGCCGAGGCCCCGCCCGACGACCACGACGTCGTCGGCGCCACCTGCCTGTACGCGGTGTACGACCCGGTCACCCGACGCTGCGCCGTCGCCAGCGCCGGGCACCCTCCGCCCGTCCTGCTCCGGCCCGACGGGACCGCGGAGGCCGTCCGGATCTCTCCCGGGCCGCCCCTCGCTCTCAGCGGCATGCCGTACGAGACCACCACGATCGAGCTGGAGCCGGGCAGCGTCCTCGCGCTGTGCACCGACGGCCTGATCGAGCGGGGCGACCGCGACCTCGACCAGGGGCTCCGGTACCTGGTGGACGCGCTCTCCGCCTCCTGCCGTCCGGACCGCGCGCTGCACGAGACCGGCCGAGCCCTCCTCGCCAGTCTCCGGAACCAGCCGCGGCGCGACGACGCGGCCCTGCTGCTGGCCCGTACCCGCGCGGTACCGGCGACGAACGTCGCCCGCTGGCAGATCCCGGCCGACCCGGCCGCCGTCTCACAGGCCCGGGAGTGGACCGCTCGCCGACTCACCGCGTGGGGACTGGACGACCTCGTCTTCACCACCGAGGTCATCGTCAGCGAACTGGTGACCAACGCCATGCGCTACGGCCGTCCGCCGGCGGAGCTGCGACTGATCCGCCACGACGTCCTGGTCTGCGAGGTCACCGACTCCAGCAGCACCCAGCCCCGACTACGGCGTGCCCGCATGAGCGACGAGGGCGGACGCGGCCTCTTCCTGGTCGCTCAACTCGGCGCGCGCTGGGGCTGCCGCCATGGCCAGAACGGCAAGACGATCTGGTCCGAGCAGCTCATCCGGTGACCCCTGGTCACCCGTGCGGGGTGATGACAGCGCGTCCCTGGATCTTGCCCGTGCGCAGGAGCTGGTAGGCCTCAGGGGCGCGCTCCAGGGGGAAGTGCTCGACCAGCAGCCTGACCTTCTGCTGCTGGGCGAGGGTGACGACGTCCATCAGCTCGGGGATCGAACCCCAGTACGGGGCGGCCACCGCGCACTCGTGCGGCGGACTGGCGAAGTCGACGGGCAGGGCGCCGCCGCCGAGCCCGACGACGGTCAGGTGGCCGAGCACTCTCGCCACCTGGGCGGCCATCCGCAGCGTCGGGTCCAGGCCGACCATGTCCAGCACGAGTTCGGCGCCGTGCTGCCCGGTCATGTCCCGGATGCGGGTGACCGCCTGGTCGCCCGAGAGCAGCGTCTCGTCCGCGCCCATGCGCCGGGCGGTGTCGAGCTTGCCGGCGTCGGTGTCCACGGCGACGATCGTGGTCGCCGAGCTGAGCGCTCGAAGGAGTTGGACGGCCATCTGCCCGAGACCGCCCGCCCCGATGACCACCGCGGTCGAGCCGGGCCCCAGCAGATGCAGCGACCGTCTGACGGCGTGGTAGCTGGTCAGCCCGGCGTCGCTGAGCGGGGCCGCCTGGCGGGGATCGAGGGTGCCGAGCGGTATCAGGAAGCGTGACGACGGCACCAGCAGGTACTCGGCCATGCCGCCGTCGTACCCGCCTCCCAGGCCGCCGCCCTGACCGCCGCTCGTCCGGCAGTAGTTCTCGCGCCCCTCCCGGCAGTCGGCGCACAGTCCGCAGCCCCAGGGACCGTAGACGATCACGGCGTCTCCGGGCGCGAATCCGGTGACGCCCGGCCCCGCTCTCTCCACCCATCCCGCGTTCTCGTGGCCGAGAGTGAACGGCAGTGGGGTGGTGAAGGCGGGCGGGGGACCGGGTGCGTCCATGATGTGCAGATCGGAGTGGCACGCACCGGCACCGCCGACCTTCACCAGGACCTGTCCGGGCCCGGGCTCGGGTACCGGGACGTCGCGCAGCTCCGGCGGTTCACCCCATTCGACGAGTTGCACGGCCCGCATGGCGATCCTTCGCATACGTCGGGGTCAGTCGCGGACGCCGTCGATGTCGACCAGGAGGTGACGCGGTCCGCGGAAGATCTGGTTGTGGCGGTACGGGGGCGGGTCCTCGACGAGCCGAGGGTTCTCCACACGGCGGACGAACTCGCTGACCGCGACCTGGACCTCGAGCCGCGCGAGCGGCGCGCCGAAGCAGAAGTGGATGCCCTGGCTGAACCCCACGTGCTGGTTGTCGGGACGCTCGAGGTCGAGCCGGTCGGGGTCGGGGAAGCGTTCCGGGTCGCGGTTGGCCGAGCCGTACACCAGGAAGATCGGCGCGCCCTTCGGGATGGTGGTACCGGCGATGTCGATGTCCTCCCGGGCGGAGCGGGTGTGCCAGAACTGGACCGACGACTCGAAACGCAGCAGTTCCTCGACCCCGGGCACGATCAGCTCGGGCCGGCGGCGCAGCTTCTCCAGCGTCTCCGGGTGCCGCAGCAGGGTCAGCACGCTGTGGGCGATGAGGTTGACCGTGGTCTCGTGCCCGGCGAAGATCAACAGCAGGGCGTTGCTCGCCAGTACGCCCTTGGACATGTGCCCTTCCGCGCCGTCCTCGTTCATCAGCGCCGAGAGCATGCCGGGGCCGGGCTGCTGCGCGTACCGGTCGAGCAACTCCTCGGCGAACCGCTCGAAGTCCTGCACGGCCTGGCGACCGCCCGCCAGCCGGCTCCGGATCTCCTCGGAGGCGGCTTCCGGCCCGAAGTCCAGGGCGTCCAGGGCCGTTTCGATCCACTGGTGGAAGCGCGCCTCGTCCTCCACCGGCACACCCAGGACCTTGCAGATCACGGTCACCGGCAGGGGGTAGGCGAACTCGTCGACGGCGTCGATGCGGGTCTTGCCCCGCATGGCGTCCAGCAGGCCGCCGGTGAGACGGCGGATCTCGGGCTCCAGGCCGGAGATCCGGTCGGGGGAGTGGGGCGGGCCGACGAAGTGAGGCATCATCATGTGGCGGTCCCGGTCGTGCTCGGGCGGATCGCACGTGATGATGTTCGGCTCCAGGGAGATGACGGCCTCCTTGATCGGCTCGGCCCCCGGGTGCCCGGAGCCCTCGGCCGGCTCCGGTGCGGGATGCTTCCTGGGATCCGAACTCACCCTCGGGTCGTGCAGGAGAGAGACGATCTCCCGGTAGGTGCTGACGACGTAGGTGCCGTCCGGCTGCCGTGACACGGGTGTCTTGCGCAGTTCCTCGTAGAACGGGTACGGGTTTGCGCGGTTGGCGTAGCGGAGGGCCTGCTGCCAGGGGGTTTCCTCGGTCATGAGGCTTCCCTCTCTCTTCCGGTCGGTCTGTCCGCCTGCACGCTCGGCCCGGCGGTCGCGTCAGCGGCGCCGAGGACGGAACTCGGCCCTCCGCTCGCTCGGGTCGTGGCCGGTCAGGACGACGTCGGGGACCGCCCCGGGGGCGCCGCGTTCGGGGAACTCGGCCGGCATCGGCTTCATGTCGGTCGGCCGGTCCCAGCCCGGGGGCGGAGGCGGGAACGGGGCCGACCGCTGGATCAGGTCTCCGTAGTACTCCAGCCACTTGCCCTGGTCGAAGGCGACGGCGGCGACGGTGCGGCCCCGGTGACCGTAGGCGGCCGCGAAGCAACGCTTCTCGACGGATCCCTGGGTGAAGACGATCTCCTCGCCGAAGGGGGGCACGCCGACGGACTTGATGTTGACGCCGAACTGACCGGACCAGAAGCCGGGCAGCAGCAGATGCGGGTAGTAGTGCGGCTCCAGGTTCACCATGTTGTGGGCCGCGACCTCGGCGCCCAGGACGGCGTTGTCCCAGTGCTCCATCGCGAGGAACTGGTACTCGTAGAGCACGTGCGGCGCCCGCGCGACGTCACCCGCCACGTAGACGCTGTCGGTGACCACGCCGTTGATGTCGAAGGCACGCCCGCCGGCGTCGCACCCGACTCCCCAGACGCCGGCCGCCAGCCCGGAGCCCTCCAGCCATTCCACGTTGCGGATCGACCCCAGGGAGGCCACCACCACGTCGGCGTCGACGGTGGCTCCGTCCGACAGCCGCGCGCTCCGCACGTGTCCTGCCGAATCGCCCTCCAGCGCCGACACACCCAGCCCGCAGCGCAGGTCCACGCCGTGATCGCGCTGCATCTGCGCGGCGATCTCCCCGATCACCCCGCCGAGCGCGCCGACCAGCGGCGCCGCACCGCGCTCGACGACGGTCACCGGGATGTCCAGCTCGCGGCAGACCGAGGCCACCTCGGAGCCGATGAACCCGGCGCCGATGACAAGGACCCGTGACGGTGACTCGGCCAGCTCCTTCTGCAACTGTGCGGCGTCGTCGCGCGTGCGAATCGTGTGGACCCCGTGCAGGGCGGCCTCGGCCGGGTTCGGCCACTGTCGCGCGCGGGTGCCCGTGGCGATCAGCAGCCGGTCGTAGGGGATCCGCTCGCCGTCGGCCAGGAGCACCTGCCTGGTGGTCCGGTCCAGCCCGGTGGCCGCGACCCCGAGCCGCCAGTCGGCCTCCACTTCTCGCATGCGGGGCAGCGTCGTGTGGTCGGCAGGCACCCAGCCCTTGAGCACCTGCTTGGAGAGCGGGGGACGGTCGTAGGGCTCGTACGGCTCGTCACCGATGACGGTCAGAGGCCCCGTGAAGCCCTCTTCGCGCAGGGTTTCGGCGGCCCGCAGGCCCGCCAGGGAGGCGCCGACGATGACGATCCGGCCGTTCGCTCGGAAATCGCGCACCAGCTCCGCGACCGCTTCCCGCACGGTCATGACTCCGCGCTCCGCTCCGCACCGTGGAGACGGTCGAGCTTGATCGCCTGCACCGGGCACGCCGCCGCGGCCCGCTGCACCTCCAGGCGCCGCTCGTCATCAGGGTTCGGGTCGTAGGTGAGTGCCTCCTGCCCGCTCATCCTGAAGACGTCGTGCGCCAAGTACACGCACTGCGCGTAGCCTTGACATCGGTTCAGGTCCACGACGATCCGCATGGGCAGACTCCTTCCGGCGGTTGCCGGACCTTCCGCCGGGCAACCAGCTGGACAACTCGTCCGTCCCCCGCCCGGGGCACCGGCTCAGGCCGCGCAGATCCGATCGTGCTTGCCGCAAGGACGGTGCCGGCACGCGCAATGCGCCGGACTTTGCCCCATAAAAGGGATTATTCTTTCGGCTTCCCCTGATCGCAAACCCGGTCAGCCGAGGTCGGGCAGCGGGCGCCGGGTGACCTCGTGCGCCTCGTCGGCCGGGATGCCGATCATGCGCAGGACCATGGCGGCCAGGTCCGACGCGGCCTCGTCCCCGTCGAGGTCGGGGCGGGCGAGCCGGAGCGCCACGAGGGACATGAGGGTGCCGCCCACGGCGGACAGCGCGGTGGTCGCGTCGACGGAGTCGAAGCGCCCCGAGGCGATGCCGATCTCCAGGTCCCGCAGCGCTCGCGGGCCCAGGCCGCGGTCGGAGTGGATATAGGCCAGACCGCGGTCACGCAGGATGCGGGTGAGTTCGGGGTGGGAGTCGGCCATCCTGGCGGTGAGCCGGAATCCGACCGCGATGAGCTCGGCCGGATCGTCGATCCCCGTCACGCGCTCGTCGATGAGCTGGCCGAACTCCTCCAGGGCGTCCGTCACCGCGGCGTCGAACAGCTCCGTCTTGGACTCGAAGTGGTTGTAGAAGGAGCCGAAACCGACATCGGCGCGCTCGGCGATGGCCTGGATGCTGGCGCTGGTGTCCCCGGTCTCCGCCAGGATCTGCCGGGCCGCCCGGACCAGCGCCTGGCGGGTTTCGGCGCGGCGCCGTTCGAAGCGGTTCCTGGGCGGGGCTGACGTCGGCATGCCGCGAGTGTAACAACCGTGGCGACGAGTGTGCCATTACTGATGAGATCCTCAATTCTTGAGGTGCAACCTATTGACGATGAGGTTCGGCAATGCTGATGATTTCCTCATTACAGCAGTGTTGCTTGGAGGACACCATGTCCCACACCTCCGTTAACGAGGCCGATACGCCGACGCCCCACCAGGACCTCCACAGCGAGCAGGGGGCCCTGCGCGGCGAACATCCCGGCCGGTCCCGGAACCCCGTGATCAAGGTGGCGGACCTGGCCTGGCTGGAGTTCGAGAAGCCGGACCTGGCGCGGGCCGAGACGTTCGCGCGCGACTTCGGCTTCGCCGTCGCCGCCCGCACCGAGCAGGCACTGTGGCTGCGCGGCACCTTCGCGGGCCCGCCCTGCATGGTCATCCGGCGCGGGCGCGCGTCCCGGTTCGTCGGGCCGGTCTTCCGCGCGGCCGACCGGACCGATCTCGACCGGCTGGCCGCCGCCACCGGGAGCACCGTCCGGGACAGCGACGTGCCGGGGGGCGGGAGGTCGGTCTCCCTGCTCGACCCCGCCGGCCTCCCGGTCCGCGTCGTGCACTGCGGCGAGCCGCTGGCCGCGCTGCCCGAACAGACGCCGCTGGTGCTGAACTTCGGTACGGAGCACCGTCGTACCAACTCCACCCAGCGCCCCCCGCGCGAGCCGTCGCGCATTCAGCGCCTCGGTCACGTGGTGCTGGAGACCCGGTCGTTCGTCCGCACCCTGGACTGGTACCTGGACACCCTCGGCATGATCGTGTCCGACTTCCTGTTCCTCGACGGGCAGCGCGAGCGCGGCCCGACCATGGCCTTCATCCGCTGCGACCAGGGCAGTGCGGCGGTCGACCACCACACGCTCGCCCTGCACCTGGGGCCCGGCACCGGATACGTCCACTCCGCCTACCAGGTCACCGACCTCGACTCGATCGCGGCCGGCGGCGAGTACCTGGCCGAGCGCGGATACCGGCGCAGCTGGGGGATCGGCCGGCACATCCAGGGCAGCCAGCTCTTCGACTACTGGCGCGACCCCGACCGCTTCATGCTGGAGCACTTCGCCGACGGCGACCTGTTCTCCTGCGACCTCGAACCCGGGTGGGCGCCGATGTCGGCGAGCGGACTGGCCCAGTGGGGGCCGCCCGTCACCCGCGACTTCCTGGGCGCGAGCCCGTCCCCCGCCAAGCTCCGCGAGGTCATGACCGCGCTGCGCGGTGACAACGAACTCGACCCCGCCCGCCTGCTGGGCCTGATGAAAGCGATGAGCTCATGAGCACCAACGTCCTGCGCACCACCGACGGCTGGTGGGCCGTCCGAGACGAGCGGGCCGTCCGCGTCGAGACCGAGGCCGTGACCACCGCGGAACTGCTCGCCGACCGCGACGCGGTCCGCGCGGCGGCCGCCGCCACCGACAGCGGCACACCCGTCGTCGACCTCGTCCCGCTGCCCCCGGTCACCACCCCCTGCCGGGTGGTGGCCCAGATGGTCAACTACCGCAGCCACGCCAAGGACTCGGGCTTCACCGGCGACATCCCGCCCACCTTCTTCCGCAAGGCGTCCGGCTCGGTCAGCGGCCCGCACGACACGATCGTCCGCCCCGCGCACGTGAACTTCCTCGACTACGAGGTGGAACTCGGCCTCGTCATGGGTGCGCCCCTGCCGGTGGGCACCGTCGTCGAGGAGGAGGACCTGCCCCGTTACGTCGCCGGGCTCGTCCTGACCAACGACGTCAGCGCCCGTGACGTCCAGCTGACCAAGACCCAGTTCTACGAGAGCAAGTCCTACCCGACCTTCACCCCGACGGGCCCCTACCTGGCCCTGCTGGAGCCCGAGGACTTCGCCCACCTGTTGAACCTGCGGCTGCGGCTCGACGTCAACGGCGTACCGCGTCAGGACCGCACGCTCGCCGACATGATCGTACGGCCCGCGCAGGCGCTCACCCTGCTCGCCCGCTTCCAGGCCCTCGATCCCGGCGACCTGCTGCTCACCGGCACTCCCGGCGGCACCGCCCTGAAGGCTCCGCCCGCGCCGGTCGCGAAGATCAGCGCGCTGCTGCCGCCCGCGGTGCGGTGGAAGGCGTTCTTCAAGGGCCAGGCCAAGAACCCCAGGTACCTGCGCGACGGCGACCTCGTCACCGCCACCATCGCGACCCCGGACGGGCGGCTCGACCTCGGTGAGCAGCGCACGGCCGTGGCGGACGCGAAGTGAGCGCCGAGGCCCGGAGGCCGGTGGTGATCATCGGCGCGGGACCGGTCGGGGTCACGGCCGCGCTCCTGCTCGCCCGGCACGGGGTGCCCAGCCTGCTCCTCGAACGCCACCGGGACGTCTACCCCCTGCCGCGCGCCGTCGTCGCGGACGACGAGATCTGCCGGATCCTGCAGAGCGTCGGCATCCACGAGGAGTTCGCGGCCGTCTCGCGCCCGGCGCCGGGACTGCGGCTGCTGGATCCCCGGCGCCGCCTGATCACGGAGTTCCCGCGGTCGCTGACGGGCCACCACGGTTTCGCGCAGACCAACATGTTCGACCAGCCCGAGCTGGAACGCCTGCTGCGGGGCGCCCTGGCGCGCCGGCCCGAGTGCGAGCTGTGGGGCGGCGTCGAGGCGGTGTCCGTCACGCAGGACACCGACGGGACCGCCCCGGTCCGGGTGACCTTCCGCCGCGAAGGAAGCGACGAGGAGGAACACCTCTGGGCCGACGCCGTCCTCGGCTGCGACGGCGCCGGCAGCATCACCCGGGAGGCCGTCGGCGCCGTCTGGGAGGACCTGCACTTCGAGGAGAGCTGGCGGGTCATCGACGTGCGCACCGGCCGCCGGGTGCACAGCTGGGACGGCGCCGAGCAGATCTGCTGCGCCACCCGCCCGGCCACCTACATGCGGGTCGGCGAGGACCGCTACCGCTGGGAGTTCCGGCTGGACGACGACGAGCGCCTGGACGGCGCGCAGGGGCGCGAGCGGCTGCGCGAGCTGGTCGCCCCCTGGGTGGATCTTCCGTCCGGCGCCGCGGGATACGACGACTTCGAGGTGATCCGGCAGGCGCAGTACACCTTCCGGGCCCGCCTCGCCGACCGGTGGCGCCGGGGACGGGTCTTCCTGCTGGGCGACGCCGCGCACCTGACCCCGCCCTTCGTCGGGCAGGGACTGTGCGCGGGCCTGCGCGACGCCTACAACCTCACCTGGAAACTCGCCCGTGTCCTCCGGCAGGGCTCGGACGAACGGCTGCTGGACACCTACGAGCAGGAGCGCAAGCCGCACGCACGCCACCTGATCCGCGTCGCGGTCGCCGTCGGCTGGGCCATGACCGGCGGCCAGGACCGCGGTGCGGCCATCCGCCGGGCCGTCGTGGGCACGGCCTGCCGCATCCCCGGCGCGACCGCAGCGGTGAGCCGCGACCTCAGCCCCGCGCTGACCGCAGGCCCCCTCGTCCGGCGGCGCCCCCGGCTCGCCGGCCGCGCGCTGGCCGGAACCTTCTGCCCGCAGCCCTGGGTACGCCACGACGGCGGGACGGTCCGCCTCGACGACGTCCTCGGGAACTCCTTCGCCGTCCTGACGGCCGTACCGCCGACACCCCGGATGACGGCCCTGGCCACCGCACTGGGCGCACCCCCGATCCACGTCGACGACCTCGGCGACGACGGCACACTGGCCGCCTGGCTGGCGCGCGGCCGGGCGGACGCCGCCCTGCTCCGTCCCGACCGCGTCGTGATGGACACCGTCCCCGCCGGCACCGGCGACTTCACCGGCACCGCCGCCTGGGCGCCCCTGCTGCACACGGGCCGCCGCACGCCTGATGCCTGGACCGTTCCCCCGCCGAGGAGCTCCACCCCATGACCATCCCGCACCCCACGCCGTACCCGTCCCCCTTCTTCACCCCCGACCCCCAGACGGCCGCCCACAGCCGCATCGCGGACTTCGCCCGGTGGGCCGCACGCCGCCGGGGCGCCGAAGGAGGCCACGAGCCCACCGACTACGCGGCCCTGCACCGCTGGTCCGTCACCGACCTGGAAGGATTCTGGGCCGCGGTGTGGGAGTACTTCGACGTCGACGCCACCACTGGTTACGAGCGGGTGCTGGCCGAGGAGACCATGCCCGGCGCCCGCTGGTTCCCCGGCGCCACCCTCAACTACGCCCACCACGCACTGCGCAACCTGCACCCGGACGCGCCCGCGATCACCGCGCTGGACGAGACCGGCGCCGGCTACGAGATCACGGGCCGGGAGCTGCGCGCCCGGGTCGCCTCCGTGGCAGCCACTCTGCGCGACCTGGGCGTCGGCCAGGGCGACCGGGTGGTCGGCTACCTGCCCAACACCCCCCACGCCGTCATCGCCTTCCTCGCCACGGCCAGCCTGGGCGCGATCTGGTCGGTGTGCGGCCAGGACTACGCGCCCAAGGCCGCCGCCGACCGCTTCGCCCAGCTCGAACCGGCCGTGCTCGTCACCGCGGACGGCTACCTCTTCAACGGGACCGCGCACGACCGCCGTTCCGCCTCGCTCGAACTGGCCGCCGCCCTGCCGACGCTGCGGGGCACGGTGCTCGTGGACCACGTGGGCCTTGCCCGGCCCGAGGACGGACTCCCGGGGGTGGTGGTGCCCTGGGAGGAAGCGGCCGGCCGCACCGAGTACCTCGCCATCACCCCGGTGCCCTTCGACCACCCGCTGTGGATCGTCTTCTCCTCCGGGACCACCGGCCTGCCCAAGGGCATCGTCCACGGGCACGGCGGCGTCCTGCTCGAACACCTCAAGATCCTCGGCCTGCACTGCGACCTGGGCGTCGGGGACCGCCTGCTGTGGTACACCACCACCCACTGGATGATGTGGAACCTGGTCGTCTCCACCCTGCTGACCGGCGCCACCACCTGCACCTACGACGGCAGCCCGGCGCCGGTGGCGCGCCCGGACGTCCTGTGGGAGCTGGCGGCCCGCCACCGGGTCACCGTCTTCGGCACCAGCCCCCAGTACCTGCTGGCCATGGCCAAGCTCGGCGTCGAACCCGCCGCGCACGACCTGTCCGCCGTCCGCGTCATCGGCTGCACCGGCTCCGCCCTGCCCGCCTCCGCCTATTCCTGGGTCCGCGACCACGTCGGCGCCGGCAGCCAGCTGGCCTCCACCAGCGGCGGCACCGACGTCGTCTCGGGCTTCGCCGGCAGCGCGCCCACGACCCCCGTGTGGGCCGGGGAGCTGTCCGCCCCCAACCTGGGCGTGGCACTGGCCGCCTACGACACCGAGGGCACGCCGGTGCGCGACCAGGTCGGAGAACTCGTCGTCACCCGGCCCATGCCGTCCATGCCGCTGTACTTCTGGAACGACCCCGACGGCAGCCGCTACCGCGACGCCTACTTCACCGCCTACCCGGGCGTGTGGCGGCACGGCGACTGGATCACCCACACCTCCCACGGCTCGGTCGTCGTCCACGGCCGCTCCGACGCCACCCTCAACCGCAACGGCGTCCGCCTCGGCAGTGCCGACATCCACGACATCGTCGAACGCCTCCCCGAGGTCACCGAGGCCCTCGTCGTCGGCGCGGAGGAACCCGACGGCGGCTACTGGATGCCGCTCTTCGTGGTCCTCGCCGACGGGACCGTCCTGGACGACGCCCTGCGCGAGCGGATCCGCGGCGCGATCCGCACCGGCGCCTCACCCCGCCACGTCCCCGACGAGATCCTCGCCGTACCGGCCCTCCCGCACACGAAGACCGGCAAGAAACTCGAGGTGCCCGTCAAGCGCCTCCTCCAGGGCACCGCCGTCGAGCAGGTCATCCACCCCGGAGCCGTCGACAACCCCGAACTGATCGGCTATTTCGCCCGGTTGGGCGCGGAGCGCAGCAGGAGGTTCACCGACCGCACCTGACCGCCCCGAGGCTGCCCCGCGTGCCCGTCGAGCCCGCCGTCGCCTGGGGCTGACGGGGACGGCCTCCGCGTGGTCCGCTTCTCTGTGAGACGATTTGACTCATAGTTTGGTTGTGGGGCGGCCCGTCTCATAGAGGGTTCGCGGGAGTGCGGATCCGCTTCCTGGTCGACGCGCCTGCCGCGGTACGCGTGTGCAGGCCTTTTCCTGGAGGACGCGGGGCGGTCAGCGGTGGATCGCGGGCCCTCCCTCGGGAGAGGGTCGGCCGACGGGTGGGCGGCCGCGACCGACGAGCGGGCCCCATCGCCGGCGTGGCAGCCGTGCCGCGCGCCGAGGTGCCCGCCACCGGCCCCACCGTGCCCACAACCTGCCTGCCGACCGCCGTGTCGAGATCACGTCGCCGGTGGCGTCGGGCCCGGTCCGGCCGACCCGGGGAGCCGGGTCCCCGGACTAGGACCAGCCCCGCAGGGCCGCATCCACGACGGCCTCCACGGTGTCACGGCCGAGGCGGTTACCGGCGAGAAAGCGCTCGAAGAACAGCGGGCCCGCGGTTGCCATGGCAAACGTCTGCGGCGTGACGTCGGGCCGGAGCCGGCCGCGCCGGACGGCCTCGGCGACGGCCGGAGCGAGCGCGTCGGCGATCTGCCTCAGCAGCGACTCGCGCAGCCGCCGCATACCCTCGTCATGCCGTGAGCCGCCGAGAACCGCGGCAAGGACGGCGCCCGCCTGCTCGTCGTCCCACCGCTCGGCGAGCACACCCAGACGGTGCACGAACTCCGCACGCGGCTCGTCGCCCGACACGGCCCGCAGTTCCTCGGGCATCGGAGGCAGGGGCGGCATGCCGGCTTCCAGCGCGCCCAGGCGGAGGTCGAGGAGGGTGCGCCAGTGCCGGTAGACGGTGGCCCTGCCCACGCCGGCACGCGCGGCGACCGCTTGGTGCGTCACGGCCTCCAGCCCGCCTTCCGCGAGCAACGCGGTGGCCGCCGCGACCATGGCTTCTCGACTGCGCAGCAGGCGCGGATCGGTTCTGTCGGCCACCCTTCTGTTCCCTCCTCTTGGATAGAGCAGCCTCCAGCGTACTATGGGACATTACGTCTCAAAGGAGTGGTGGGTGACCGCGGCACGGCCCCGCGTTCAGGAGAAGCGGGCCGGGCGCCGCCCAGCCGCCTGGGCGCCAGATGGACCGGTTGACCGCCGTCAGTCGGCATCGAGGCCGCTCGACTGGGCCATTGGCACAGTCGCGGGCTCGACAGTTGAGCCAATGGGCCCAGGGGTGCTTATCTGTGTCCCATCCACTGATGCGCGGCGCCGCGGAGCGCCGGACGGCGACGAGGCCGGATCCGGACCGCGGTGCCTTCGTCGTGTCCGCTCGCCGTCCACCACCCCGGACCGCCGCGGGTGCGGCGCGTACCCATGCGAGGGGGCGGCCGACCGCCGTGAAGAGAATGTTCGTGGCCCCGGACCCGGGGCTCCTGCGACTGCGGAACTCGATCCGCGCCGTCATCGGTGTCGCCCTGGCCGTCACCGTGTCCGAGCTGTGCGGGCTCCCGCTCACCGCCTCCGTCACCGGCGGCCTCGCGGCCCTGCTCGCGCTCTTCACCGTCACCGACGCGACCGTCCGTGACCAGCGGATCACCACCGTCCTGCTGCCCGCCGCCGGATTCCCGGTGCTGGCGCTCGCCACCGCCCTGCACGGCAGCACCCCGGCCCGCGATGCCGCGTTCCTGGCCGTCACCTTCTGCGGGGTCTACGCCCGCCGTTGGGGCCCGCGCGGCCACGCGCTCGGGATCTTCGCGTTCATGAGTTTCTTCAGCACGCAGTTCCTGCACGCCGTCCCCGCCCAACTGCCCGACCTGTACGCCGCCGTGGGCCTGGCCCTCCTCGCGGCCGGCACCGTGCGGTTCGTGCTCTGGCCCATCGAGCGCCGCATCCCGCCCGCCGCGGCCGCGCCGGCCCCGTCGCCCCTGCCCGGCACCGGCCTGGCGCGGCCCACCACCCGGCAGGCCGTCCAGGCGACAGCCGCCTGCACGCTCGCGCTGTTCGTCGGACAGGTGCTCTCCGCGGACCGCTGGTACTGGGCCGTCGGCACCGTGTGGTGGATCTTCGTCAACACGGCCTCCCGCGGCGAGACCCTGGTGCGCGGTTTCCGCCGCCTCCTCGGCACCTTGATCGGTGCGGCCGTCGGCGTGCTGGTCGCCATCCCGCTGAACGGCGCGCCCGCGCCGACGGCCGGACTGGTCGCCGTCTGCGTCTTCGGGATCTTCTACACCGCCGCCGTCTCGTACTCCTGGATGACGCTGGCGGTGACGGTCATGGCCGGACTGCTCTACGGTCTGCTGGGCGTGCTGGACCCCGGTCTGCTCGTGCTCCGGCTCGCGGAGACGGGTGTGGGCGCGGGGTGTGCCGCGCTGGCCGTGGTTCTCGTGCTGCCGGTCACCACGCACGCCACGAACGATGCCTGGATCCAGCGCGCCCTGCGCTGCGTGCACGCCTGCACCGCCGAGGCCGCCGCCCGGCTGGCCGGCTCCGCCACCGCCGACCCGGCACTCCGGGCGGCCGAACTGGAACAGCTCCTCGGCCGGGTGCGGCTCTCGGTCGCCCCCCTCGTGCACCCGCTCAACCCGATGCGGACCCGCAAGCGCCGCGCCCGCCGGGTCCTCGCCCTGCTGGACGACTGTGCCCGGGACATCCGCGGCCTGGTGGCCGTGGCGGCCGACCCCGAGGCCTCGCACGACGCCCGGCTGGCCGCCGCCTGCTGGCGCGTCGAGGCGGCCGTCGAGGCGCTCACCAGGGGTTCGGAACACATCACCGCTCCCGCCGAGCCGCCCGCCGAACCCGCCCTCGCCCACCTGCACGGCCTGGAGCGCGCGCTGTCCGAACTCGCCGAGCCGCTGCGCACCCCCTCGGGCTCGCCCCTGGTCGGCACCTGAGACGCGCCGCCCCGCACGCCCTGGTCTAGACCGCCAGCTGCTACCGTCGGCCCCGAGCGACCCGGAACCGGGCCGCTCCGGCTCGTACCGGCTCGTGGTGGCTCGCAGCGATAGGGGACAGCGGTGACAGACGGCGGCAGGCGGCGGAGGGCGTTCATCGGGTCGTTCACGGCCGCGGGCGGCCCGGGGGTCGTCACGGCGGCGGTCCGTCCGGACAGCGGCGCCCTCGCCCTCCTGGAGAGCGTCGACGGCGTCCCCGACCCGTCCTACCTCGCGCTCGCACCCGGCGGGCGCACCCTGTACACGGTCAGCGAGACCGCCGACGGCGCGGTGGCCGCGTACCACGTCCACGACGACAAACCCCGGCTCGCCGGGCCGCCGGTCCCGGTCGGCGCCAGCGGCCCCACCCACCTCAGCGTCTTCGACGGGCACGTCCTGACCGCCAACTACGGTTCCGGCAGCGTCACCGCCGTCCCCGTCCGCCCCGACGGCACCCTCGCCCCCGCCCCCTCAGGCCAGCTGCGGCACACCGGTTCCGGTCCGCACGAGCGGCGCCAGCGCGGGCCGCACGCCCACCAGGTGCAGCCCGACCCCAGCGGCCGCTGGGCGGTCAGCGTCGACCTGGGCACCGACTCGGTCCGCGTCTGCACCCTGGACGAGGGCGCCCCCGCCCTCCACCGGGAGTTCGCCCTGCGCCCCGGCTCCGGCCCCCGGCACCTGGCCTTCCACCCCGGCGGCCGGTACGCCTACGTCGTCAACGAACTCACCCCGACCGTGACCGTCTGCCGCTGGGACGCCCTCACCGGCACCCTCAAGCCGCTCACGGAGACCCCGGTCCTGCCCGGTGCCCCGGCCGGCGACGCCTACCCGTCCGGCATCGCCGTCTCGCCCGACGGCCGCTTCGTGTGGACGGCCACCCGCGGCGAGGACGTCCTGACCACGTTCGCGGTCGACGGGGACCAGCTGCACCTGACGGCGACGGTCCCGTGCGGTGGCCACTGGCCCCGCGCCCTCACCGAGTCGGGCGGCTTCCTCTACGCCGCCAACGAGCGCTCGGGCAACATCACCTGGTTCACCGTCGACCAGCAGACGGGGCAGCCCCGCTACGACGGCTCGGTGGAGGTCCCTGCAGCCTCCTGCGTCGTCTTCGACTGACACGCCCCGTCAGGGGCGCGGGGAACTGCGCGCTCGACCCCCACCGGTCGGCAGCCGAGAAGGCTCCGTACCCCGCCAGAAAAGGCCGACGGCCCCCCTCCGAGAAAGGGAGCCGTCGGCCGACGCGCGAAACGCATCACCGCACCGGCGCCCCCTGCGGCTGCTGCGGAGCGATCCCCAGCGCCGTCGTGTACTTGGCCAGCGCCAGCTTGCCGATCGCCGGGTACGGCCCCAGCGGCTCGGCGGTGGCGCAGCCGGCCTCCTCCGCGGCCGCGGCCACCAGCGCCGCGTCGATCTCCGGCCCTATCAGGTACGGCGCCAGGGCCAGCTGCTGCGACCCCGAACCCCGCAGCTGCTCCGCGACGGAGGCGATCGAACCCTCATGGTCCAGCGCCGCGGCCATCACCGGCACGGCCAGGCGCGCGGCGAGCAGCATGCCGGTGATCCCGGCGGCCTGCACGGCCTCGTCGCCGCCCACGGACGCGAGGATGATGCCGTCCGCGGCCGTGGCCACGGTGAACAGCCTGGCGCGGTCCGCACGGGCCAGCCCCGCCTCGGAGAGGCGCACGTGCAGTGCCTCGGCGAGCAGCGGGTGCGGGCCGAGGACGTCGGTCAGGTCGGCGGCGACGCGGCTCTCCATGACCGCGTGGCGGAGCTGGCGCAGCAGCGCGCTGTCCGGGCCGGCCAGCAGCGGCACCACGACGGCCACCGGGCCGTCGGGAGCCTTGATCCCCTCGACGCCCGCGGCGACGGCCTGCTCGTAACGGGCGGTGCGCTCCTCGGCGGCACCGGCGAGCACGGACTGGAGGGTGGGGAACTCCGCGTCGTCCCCGTCCAGGTAGCCGATACGGGCGTCCAGTCCGGGCAGCTCGGAGCGGGCGATGCTCACGACCTCCTCGGCGAGGCCACGCGTGGCCGCGGTGGGCGTACCCGGCACCGCGAGGACGAGAGCGGGTGCGTCCTCGGGAGCCACCAGCGGCTCGGGGCGGCGGTGCCGTCCGGGCTGGCGGGGGCGCGGCATTCGTACTGGCAGGCCGGCGGGCCCAGTGGGGGAGCTCATGGCGCCGCATGTTACTGGCTATCTGGGCTCCCTTGTTCGGGGAGGGTGCAGGTGAGCGGTATCCGTCCGGTTTTGTCTGATGAGTTACGCATGATTCAGCGGTGATTCCGTCGCCTGTCGGACACTTCGCGTCCCAACGGGATCAATCCGCTTTTGTGTGTACACGTCTTATGTGTACGACGCAGTGCGGTTTCTCCTCACCCGGCAGGGTGAGCCGCCCGGTGACCAGGTCACTCGCGACGGGTACCGCCGTGCGGCGGGCCGCCCTGCCGGGGCGACCCGCGGTTCACGGCAGACGCCAGTCCACCGGCTGTCCCCCCTGCTGGATCAACAGGTCGTTGGCCCGGCTGAACGGGCGGGACCCGAAGAAACCGCGGTCCGCCGACATGGGCGAGGGGTGCGCGGACTCCACCGCGGGCAACTGCCCCAGCAGCGGACGGAGATTGCGGGCGTCACGGCCCCACAGGATGGACACCAGCGGCTTGCCGCGGCCGGCCAGCGCCCGGATCGCCTGCTCGGTGACCTCCTCCCAGCCCTTGCCGCGGTGCGCGGCCGGGCTGCGCGGGGCCGTGGTGAGCGCCCTGTTGAGCAGCAGGACGCCCTGCCGGGTCCATGGGGTGAGGTCGCCGTTGGACGGCTGGGGCAGGCCCAGGTCGGCGCTGAGCTCCCGGTAGATGTTGATCAGGCTGCCCGGCAGCGGGCGCACCTCGGGCGCGACCGAGAACGACAGCCCCACCGCGTGCCCCGGGGTCGGGTACGGGTCCTGGCCGACGATCAGGACGCGGACGTCGTCGAAGGGCTGCTGGAAGGCCCGGAGCACGTTCGGGCCGGCCGGGAGGTAGGTGCGTCCCGCGGCGATCTCCGCGCGCAGGAAGTCGCCCATCGCGGCGATCCTCCCGGCCACTGGTTCCAGGGCCTTCGCCCAGCCCGGTTCGACGATCTCATGCAAGGGTCGTGGTGCCACGGCGTCACCCTACTGCCGTACACGGGGCGGCGATCACACAGTGGTCACCGCGCTCGCGCCACGACCGGCGACGACCGGATCGCCGCCGCGGATGACAGAATTCCCCTCCTTCCGGGAGCCCCGCCCTCAGGCGACGACCGCGGCCCGCACGCACAGCACGTCCGGCAGGTGGGAGGCCAGCTGGCGCCAGCTGTCGCCGTCGTCGGCCGAGGCGAACACCTCGCCGTTGCGGTTGCCGAAGTACACGCCCGCCGGCTCCGCGTCGTCCGTGCAGAGCGCGTCGCGCAGCACCGTGCCGTAGTGGTCCTCCGCCGGCAGGCCCGCCGACAGCGGATCCCAGGTCCGGCCCGCGTCGGCCGTGCGGAAGACCCGGCAGCGGCGCTGGGCGGGTACCCGGTCGGCGTCCGCGTTGATCGGGAAGACGTACGCCGTCTCCGCGCGGTGCGGATGGGCGGTGGCCGCGAAACCGAACGTGGACGGCAGCCCCGCGCCGATGTCGGTCCAGTGCGCCCCCGCGTCGTCGCTGCGGTACACGCCCCAGTGGTTCTGCAGATACAGCCGGTCCGGACTGCCCGCGTCCTGGGCGATCTTGTGCACGCACTGGCCGAACTCCGGGTGCGGCTCGGGCAGGAACACCGCGGAGACTCCGGAGTTGGACGGTGTCCAGCTCGCGCCGCCGTCGGTGGTGCGGAACACGCCGGCCGTCGAGACGGCGACCGTCACGGCCCTCGGGTCGCGCGGGTCGGTGACGACGGTGTGCAGGCCCTCACCGCCGCCGCCCGGCACCCACTTGTCGCGCGTCGGGTGCTCCCACAGCGGCCGGACCAGATCGAAGCTCTCCCCGCGGTCCTCGGACCGGTACAGCGCCGCCGGTTCGGTGCCCGCGTACACCACGTCCGGCTCGGCGGCGGCCGGATGGAGCTGCCAGACCCGCTCCAGCGAGGCACCGGTGTCCTTGGGGAACCGCACGGCGGGCCGGGCCGGTTCGGTCCAGGTGCGGCCGAGGTCGTCGGAGTGGAAGACCGAAGGCCCCCAGTGCGCGCTGTCGCCGCCTGCCAGCAGCCGGGGCCGCTCGCCCCGGGTGTCGATGGCGACCGAGTAGATCGCCTGTGCGTTGAAGTAGGGGCTCTCGTCGAACTCCCAGGCGCCACCGCGCCGCCTCCCGAGGAACAGACCCTTGCGGGTCCCCACGGCGAGCAGTACCTCGGTCATGCCGACCACCTCCATGACGCCGTTGTCACAGCCCTTTTTCGGACACGGGCCAGTCTGCACCCCGCCACTGACAGTCCCCCTCGGGATCGTGTCGGCGCAGGTCACGGCCGTCGTGTCGGCCGGTCGAACAGGGTGCGGACCAGGCGGCGGAGCGGGTTCCGGAAGACGGCTGCGCGGGCGGGGCCGGTCGTGCGACCGTCGACACGGAGTTCGCCGTGAGCAACGGGGCGGCCGCTCCCGTATGGGAGGGCGGTCCGGGCTGTCCGTGCGCGCGTGAGGAGGATGCCTTTGAAGGCGTTCCGTGGTCCGAAGGTCTGGCTGTGGCGCTGGCGACGCAACCCGCTGAAGCGTCGGGCCGACACGATGGAGGCGTGGGTACTGCTCGGCGCCTGGCTGTTCACCCTGCTGGCCGGGGTGTTCGCCGGGCTGGCGGCGGCCCGGTCGGTCGAGGGCGGCCTGGCCCGCGAGCGTGTCGAGTGGCACCCGGTCGTGGCCCGGGTCATGGACGAGGCTCCCGGGTCGGCGGGGCCGAATTCCGACTCCGCCGACGGTGAACGGGTCTGGACGAGAGTGCGCTGGACCGTCGCCGACGGCTCCGCGTACACCGCCCAGGCGCGGGTCGCGCCCGGCAGCAAGGTCGGCACCCCCGTCACCGTCTGGACCGACCCTCGCGGGAACCTCGTCACCCGGCCCGCCACGGCCGCCGAGGCCCACCTCCGGGCCGCGCTGGTCGGCGGCCTGGTCGGGCTGAGCGCGGCCGCCGTGCCGTTCGTCGCCGGACTCGTCGCGCGCGGGCGGCTGGAGCGGCGGCGGATGGACCGCTGGGACGCGGAATGGGCACGGCTGGGCCCCCAGTGGGGCCGGACGACCGGCTGAACACCCGCGCCACCGCTTCCCGCGACCGAGTCGTCGGCGTCCGGTGTCAGCGACTCGCCAGCGCCCGGCGGCAGTCGGAGAGCAGCCGCTCGTCCTGGGCGATGTCGTGGCTGCCGAACCCGCCAGGGCGTGCCGTGTGCCGCCGGGGGCCGGCGAGTTCTGCCGTCACCAGGTCGTGCAGCGGGGCGCCCGCCGGGCCCATCGCGGCCAGACACCCGGCGATCGCGCCCCGTGCGTAGGGGTTCTCCGACCAGGCCGTCCGGAACACCGGCAGCACGGGCTCCGGATCCCCGCCGATCCGCCACAACGCCTCGGCCGCCGCCGTCCGTTCCCCCACGCTGCCCGCCCCGGCCAGCCGCCGCAGCGCGGGCAGTGCGTCGCGGGCGGCCGGGCCCAGCCGCCCCAGCTGCTCGGCCGCCGTCCGCGCGCTGCGGCTGCGACCGTGCGTCAGCTCGCGCAGCAGCACGGGCAGCACGGCGTCCGGGTCTCCCTCCGCCGACCACAGCGCCCCCGCCGCGACCGCGGCGTGCCGGGTGTCCAGGAGGCCGCGCAGGACCGGCGACGCCGCCCGCGCCGCCGTCCCCAGGGCGTCCAGGCACCGCACCGCCTGGCCGGCGAGGGCCTCCCGGGCCCCCAGCCCGTCCGGCGCGCCGCGCAGCAGCCGGAGCACCTCCGGCACCGCCGCCGGGTCCCGGAGCGCGGTCAGCGCGGCCAGCAGCGGAGCGGCCGACTCGGCGGCCTGCGGCGAGTCCGGGTCGACCTGGCCGAGCCGGCGCCGCAGCGCGGGCGCGAGCGGAGCCGCCGCCGGGCCCAGATGCACGATCTCGAAGCCCAGCGCCCCGGGCACCACAGGTCTCGCCAGCAACCGCGACAGGGCCGGCACCGCACGCGGATCGCCGCTTCTGGCCAGGGCCTTCAGCGGACCGCCCAGCGAGGGTCTGCTGCGCTCCCAGGTGCGGACCCACAGGTCGGGCCGACCGGTCACCAGCGCGTGCAACGCGTCGGCGGCAGGCGCGGCCAGCCCGAACAGCTCCGCCAGCACCGAGACGGCCGCGTCTCGCAACTGGTCCTGTTCGCTGCCCAGTTGGGCACCGATCAGCTCGACGGGTGCCGTGAAGTCCGCCCGCCAGCCACGGAACAGCCCGGCCGACATCCGCACCGCGTTGCACCGGTCCATCGGGTCCGGGCTGCGCAACTGACCGACGAGCAGGGCGATCCGGTCCGCCACCCGGTCGTCGAGCGCCCGGTGCAGGGTGCGCAGCAGGGACGACCCCTCCTCGTCCGACGGCCGCAGCCGCCGTATCCGGCCGACCAGGGTGTCCGTGCCCGCCCCGTCCGGGCCGGCCGCCCGCCGTGCGGACCGCTCCCTGAGCAGCCGGACCGCGGTCGGCACCAGGTCCTCGGGCAGTCGCTCCGGCGCGCCGAGCGCCAACTGTCCGAGGGCCGCCAGCCGTGCGGCCGGGGGGTACGGCGGCCCGCTCTGCGCGGTCAGCAGGTCCACCGCCCCGGCCGCCTCGGCGGGACGGCAGCGGACGAACAGCCCCAGGGCCTCGGTCAGGGCGGGCAGCACCCGCTCGTCGCGCTCGACGGCGAGCCGCCGCCGTAACAGCGCCAGCACCCGCGCCGGTTCGTCGAGGAACCGGACCAGCGCCACGGCCGCCGCCCGGCGTACCCCGGGGCACGGGTCGTCGGCCAGCGGCACGAACGCCGCGGCGCCGGCGCGGACGGCGGCCTGAGCCCGGGGGCCCGCGCTCTCCGCGCCGATGCTGACCAGCAGTTCGACTATGGCGCCCCGGTCCCGCACCTCCGAGCGGGAGGCGAGCGCGAAGAGGAACGGGACGCAGGCGAGCGTCGAGTCGTACACGTGCCCCCGGTGGTGCACCGAGCCGTACAACCCGTCGAGCGCGGCCTCCCGTTCGGCCGCGTCCGCCGAGGCCAGTCCGCGCAGCAGAGCGGGCACGTCCGCCGCGCTGCCGTACGCGTGTCGCAGCGAGGCCCAGTCGACCTCGTCGATCCCCGTGAACACGTTGTCCTCCCCGGGCGAGTACCACCTGTTCCGGAGTCTGCACCACGGCACTGACAACAATGCGGAATCGGACGACGACGGTGTGCGATCCGCCGGCGGTCACCGGTCACGGGCGGCGGGCACGGGGATCAGTTCCGGCCGGGCAGCGCCCGCTCCAGGATCGCGTCGAACCCGGTGCCGGCGGGCAGCGTGCCGAACGCGTGCCCCCAGTCGCCGCCGAGCCGGGTCGCGCAGAAGGCGTCAGCGACGGCAGCCGGGGCGTACCGGACCAGCAGCGAGGCCTGGAGGGCCAGCGCCGTCCGCTCGACCACCCGGCGCGCCCCCACCTGATCGGTCTCGGCCAGTTCGCTCTTCAGCCGCGTCACGGCCGAGTCCAGCCGGGTGTCCGCCCCGCGCGCGTGCGCGAGTTCGCCGAACAGGGCGTCGGCTGCGCCGGGTTCGCGGGACAGCGCCCGCAGCACGTCGAGCGCGTTGACGTTCCCGGAGCCCTCCCAGATCGACAGCAGCGGGGCCTCGCGGTAGTGCCGGGGCATGCCCGAGTCCTCCACGTAACCGTTGCCGCCCAGGCACTCCAGCGCCTCCGCGGTGAAGGCCGGTCCGCGCTTGGTGACCCAGTACTTGCCGACGGCGGTCGCGATCCGCCGGAAGGCCCGCTCCTGCGCGTCCCCGCGCACCGCGCGGTCCGCCGCCCCCGCCAGCCGCAGCGTCAGGGTGGTCGCGGCCTCCGACTCCAGGGCCAGGTCGGCCAGGACGTTGCGCATCAGCGGCTGGTCGACCAGCCGGGCACCGAACGCGCTGCGGTGGCGCACATGATGACCGGCTTCGACGAGCGTCTTGCGCATCAGGGTCGCCGAGTTCATCACGCAGTCCAGCCGGGTGCAGTTGACCATCTCGATGATGGTCTTCACCCCTCGCCCCTCGGGACCGACCAGCCAGGCCACGGTCCCGTCGAACTCGGGCTCCGAGGACGCGTTGGAGCGGTTGCCGAGCTTGTCCTTCAGCCGCTGGATGCGGAACGGGTTGCGGCTGCCGTCCGGCAGCACGCGCGGGACCAGGAAGCACGACAGGCCGCCCGGGGCCTGGGCCAGCACGAGGAAGACGTCGCACATCGGCGCCGAGGTGAACCACTTGTGCCCGCGCAGGGTGTACACGCCCGGCTCGGCGGTGGGCGTGGCGGCGGTCGTGTTCGTCCGTACGTCCGAACCGCCCTGCTTCTCGGTCATGCCCATCCCGGCGAGCAGCCCCGGTTTGCCGGTCGGCACCCGCAGCCCCGGCTCGTACTCCCGGCTGGTCAGCAGCGGTTCGTACAGCTTGGCGAGGTCGGGCTGGGCGCGCAGCGCCGGTACGGCGGCGTACGTCATCGAGGTGGGACAGCCATGGCCGGATTCGGTGTGCCCCCAGACCAGCCCGCCCGCGGTCCGCGCGACATGGGCGCCCACCCGGTCGTCGGCCCAGGCGGCCCCCGCCAGCCCCTCCGCCACCGCCACCCGCATCAGGTGGTGCCAGCTGGGGTGGAAGTCGACCTCGTCGATCCGGTTGCCGTACCGGTCGTGGCTGCGCAGCTCCGGCTCGTGCCGGTTGGCCAGCTCGCCCCACTCCTGCGCCTGCGCGCTCCCGGCCCGCACACCGAGCCGCCGGATCCCCTCCTCGGCCCACTCGGCCCCCTCCCGGCGCAGCCCCTCGATCAGCACCGCATCGTCGGAGGCGTCGTACGGGGCGAGCGGCGGCGCCTGGTTGGTGACGTCGTGGGTGGCGTACTGCGGCTGCGGAAGCGCGACGGTCGAGTCCATGAGCTCATGTTGCGTCACTCCTGCGATCGCAGCAATAGTGCAACACCCTCGCGCCCGTACAGTACGTGACCATGGCAATGAACGACGTGTCCGCCGAGCCCGCCGACGTCCGCCTGCGGCCGCTGTCCGCGCGGTCGGTCGTGCTGAGCCTGCTGCTGGGCGCGCACCCGCCGGAGCTTCCGGTGAAGGACCTCATCCGGTTCGTCGAGCCCTTCGGTGTCGGCGGCTCCACGCTCCGGGCCGCGCTCAGCCGCATGACGGCGGCCGGCGACCTGCGCCGCACCGACGACGCCGTCTACGGCCTCAGCGACCGGCTGCTGGCCCGCCAGCGCCGCCAGGACGAGGCGGTACGGCCCCGCACGCGCGCGTGGCGCGGCGACTGGGAGATGCTGGTCGTCACTGCCACCGGCCGCGGTCCCGCCGCACGGGCCGACCTGCGCACGCGCCTGACCTCGCTCCGTCTGGCGGAACTCCGGGAGGGTGTCTGGCTGCGCCCGGCGAACCTGGCGAGGGACCTGCCCGCCGACCTGGCGGACACCACCCAGTCCTATACGGCCCGCCCCGACCGGCCGGCCCGCGAACTGGCCGCCGATCTCTGGCCGTTGACCACCTGGGCCGGCACCGCCCGCGCCCTGCTCACCCGAGCCTCCGCGTCCCGCCTCCCGGCCGACCGCTTCACGGTCTTCGCGGCAGCGGTACGTCACCTGTTGACCGACCCGGTCCTGCCGCCGGAACTCCTGCCCCCCGACTGGCCCGGCGACGAACTCCGCGCCGCGTACGCGACCTACCGGGCGGAACTGGGCGAGCCACCGCGGGACACGTCCGACTGACGGTTCTCCGGCCACGGCGGGCGACGGACGGGCCCCGTGCCGGCACGGCAGCGTTGCCGCCGCTCGTACGGGACGTCCGTCAGCCAGTGAGTGCGCGCTGCCGCCGGGGGCAGCCCACCCGGGCAGCCCCGGCCGCGGGCACAAACCCGTTCGCGCCCCGCCGCCCGGCACGCATAGGGTCCCGGTCATGTCACCGCGATGGTTCGAACTCGAGGAGCCGGACGACCACCTCGACCTGGACATCACCGGGCCCGAGCGCGCCTTCGTGGAGGCGCTGCGCTCACACACCGCGCAGTGGCCCTCCGAGGGCGGCGGCGGTGAGATCAGCCGACCGGATGCCGAGGACGCGCTGCTGGCGTACATCACCCTGAGCGACCCCGAGAGCCGGCTGAGCCTGATCGACGTCGGCGTCCACCTCTCCGGCGACCGGATACGCGGCGACCGCCTGCACAACCAGTTGTTCACCCTGCCGGACCGCCCGTCTGCCTGGGCGCTGAACGCCGAGGGCAGCCCGCAGGAACTCGCCCGGCGGACCGCCGAGTGGATGCGCACGGCCCTGCTCCGGCCGGTCGTGCTCTACGTCTGGCTCCATGACGGCTACGCCTACGCCGCCCGCTACGCCTTCGCCGACCGGGACGAGACCCTCAACCAGCTCTACAACCGCCGGTACGCGCCCGACGGGCAGGCGGAAGCGCTCACGGCGGCGGGCCATGTCCACGGCCGGGGCTGGATCCAGACCACCGGCCTGCCGACGCCCGACCTCTACCTTCACATCCGCGGCGACCTCGACCAGGCCGCACTGCCGTCCGGCACCCGGGCCACCACCCACCGCGGCACCATCGCCGGCGTCTGGTACGAGTAGACCGCCCCGACTGCCCGAGCAGGGCGGCGAGTCAGCCTTCGGAGCCCCTGGCCCTGGGCACCGAGCAGGCCGTGACGGTCACCGCCACGGCCGTCATGACGTGGGCGGAGTCCTCGACGCCGGCGCGGCGCACAGCCGCCCGGCCCACCCCAGGTCCGGCACCGCGTCACTGCGCGGAACGCCGGTCTTCCCCCGAAGCCGCGAACTCCCCTCCGATGTCCTGACGGTCGGGGGGCCGGGTGGTCCGCCCCCCGGCGGGAGGCGGACCGGTGCCCCGGATCACTTGTACGTGATGTCCGAACTCGTGTACTTGCAGTACGTCCCGTCCGGCCCGCTCCCGTTCGTCGGCGGTTCGGCGCCCGTGTTGTTGCCGATGTACTTCTGGCAGGGCACGATCTTCCTGCCGCTGTCGCCGACGATCGTGATGTGCTTCAGGGTCGCGCTGTCACCGTAGTTGGTGTTGATGCCGACCAGCGCGGTGCCCCTGTACGTCGCCTCGACGGTGTCGAGGTTGATCGTGCGCTTGTACTGCTTGGAGCAGTTGCCGCACGAGCGGACCAGCTTGCCGAAGTTCTGCACCGCGAACTTGGACACGTTCAGCGTTCCGGCGCCGTTGAACTGGAACACCTTGTCGCTGGCCTCCTTCGCGCCGCCGCCCGACACGGTGTACACGTTGGACGACGAGGAGCCGCGGAAGGTCGCCGCGTCCTCGCCGACGTCCTCCCACCACACGTTCTGCAGCGTGCAGCTGCCCTCGCAGTGGATGCCGTCCGCGGCGGGCGCGCCGATGATGACGTTCTTCAGGACGGTGCCGGCCGCCAGATCGAGGATCGGGTCCTGGTTCTCGCTCTGTCCGCCGGTGCCCAGGTCGCCGCTGCCGTACAGGCGCAGCATCCCGTAGTCCTTCGTGCCGGACAGCTTGATGGTCGCGGTGACGGCCTGACTGCCGTTCGCGGTCGGCCAGGTGGCCGCGTCCGCCGACGTCCCGGTAGTCATGACCATGCCAATAGAGAGCCCCAGGGCGGCCAGTCCGCCCAGTGGTGCGCGTGCACTGCTCCGCGCTCGTGAAGTCATGTCCCGTATGCCTTCTTTCGAGTGGAGTGGGGGTTCTGCCTGCGATCCACGGAGTTGATCAGGTAGATGATCGCAATTCAGTCCGCGGAACACTTAGTTCCGGCACCTGCGGAAACGGCGACCACTTGGGCTCGCCGGTCAGGGTGCTGAACGGAACGTAGGATGCAAGCGCTTTCTAGTCAACGCCTCGCGCAGCATGAGTTCCGAGCCCGCCGCGTCGGTCGAAGTGGTGTGGGAGCGCTTCCATAGAGGGGCATGCTCATGCCACCATGCAGAAGCTCCCGTCGGCGGCCAGTCGACGACGGCTCCGCCACCCCCCGTCCGGAAGGGTCCCCGTGAAGCCGCAGCCCAGCAGGACACCGCAGCCCGGCCGCACGCCCCTCGCCGCGCTGCTCAGCACCTGTGTCCTCGCCCTCGCCCTGCTGGTGACCGTCACCGCCGTCACCGCCCTGGCCCGCGGGCCCCTGCGAGTGGCCACGCACCCCGTCCGGGCCGACCACTGGGTGAACACCTGGACCGGGATGCCCCAGCTCACCGAGGCCGCCAACCTGCCGCCCGCGCCGTTCACCGGGGAGAAGTCGGTCCTGGTCGACACCACCCTGCGGCAGACCGTCCGCGTGACCGTCGGCGCCCACCGGCTCCGGCTGCGCTTCTCCAACGCCTACGGGGACACCGCGCTGCCGCTGACCGCGGTGACCGTGGCGCTGCCGGCCGGTGGACGGGCCGGGGTGTCGGGGATCGTCCCCGGCAGCCTGCAGCGGGTGACGTTCGCCGGGCGCGCCGCGACCGTCGTGCCCGTCGGAGCCCAGGTCGTCTCCGATCCCGTGGACTTCGAGCTGGCCCCGGGGTCCGAGCTCACCGTCACGGCGTACACCGCGCAGGGCCAGCCCGACCTCGCGCTCACCTCCCACCCGGGGTCGCGCACCACGTCGTACCTCGTCGCCGGCGACCACACCCAGGACCTCGACCTGACCGGGGCGACCGCCGTCGACCACTGGTACCTGCTGAGCGACGTCGAGGTCCTGGCGCCCGCCGCGACGCGGGCCGTGGCCGTCCTCGGCGACTCCCTCACCGACGGCCGGGGATCCACCACCAACGGCAACGACCGGTGGCCGGACCAGTTCTTCGACCGTCTGCGGTCCGGGTCCGGCACCCCGGACCTCGCCGTGCTCAACCAGGCGGCCGGCGGCAACCGGGTCCTCAACGACGGCCTCGGACCCAACGTCCTGGCCCGGCTCGACCGGGACGTCCTCGCCCGCAGCGGGGTCTCCTGGCTGATCGTCTTCGAGGGCGTCAACGACATCGGCACCGCCGCCGCCACCCCGCAGGCCCAGCAGCAGGTCGCCGACGACCTGGTGGCCGCCTACCGGCAGATCGTCGTGCGCGCCCACGCCCAGGGCATCCGCGTCTACGGCGCCACCCTGCTTCCCTTCGGCGGCAACGCCTACGACGACGGCGCGGGTGTGCGCGAGGCGGGCCGGCAGCGCGTCAACACGTGGATCCGGGGGCGGGGACACTTCGACGCCGTGATCGACTTCGACCGGGCGGTACGGGACCCCGCCGACCCGACCCGGCTGCGGGCCGGCCTTCAGGTGGGGGACTGGCTGCACCTGAACCCGACGGGATACGGGGCGCTGGCGGCGGCGGTGCCCGCGGGGCTGTTCCGCACGCCCCGGTGACCCCGGACCCGGTCCTGGCGCCGGGGCGGGTGCCGCCGGGCGCGGCCGGGAGCAGGCGGGGCTACGGACCCCCGACCGCCACGCCGAGTTCGGTCGCCGCGCGCACGGCGAACCAGACCTCGGTGAAGGCGGCGGTCGTCGACAGATCCCGGCCGGTCACCTCGCCGAACCGGCGCAGCCGGTAGCCGAGGGTGTTCGGGTGGATGTGCAGGGCGGCGGCGGCGTCCTCGGTGCGGCGGTCGCGCTCCATCCAGGTGCGGACCGAGACCAGCAGCTGTGACCCGTGCGCCGCGTCGTAGCGCAGGGCCTCGCCGAGCACCTGCTCGACCAGCGCCGCCAGCAGCCGGCGGTCCTCGGGCAGCCAGCGTCCGGTGGCGTCCTCGCCGTAGTGGATGAGCGGCTTGCCCGCCTCCCCGGCGCGTCCGGCCGCCCATTCCGCCTCCCGCCGGGCGACCCGCAGCGGCTCGCCGACGGTGAAGGGGCGGCTCACCCCGCACACCGCGCCGGGCAGGTCGGCCAGGGCCTCGGTGAAGCCGGGTTCGGCCAGGACCAGCCGGTCGTCACCGCGGCGCAGGGCCAGGTGCGGATGGTCGGACAGGGCGCCGTCCAGCTGCTCGTCCTGGGTGTGCCGGAGCACCGCGAGGACGACGGGCCGCCGGGTGTCCAGGCCGTGGTGGGCCAGCCGGCGCTGGGCGCCGGCCGCGTCGAGGGTCTCCTGGAGCATCTCGGCGAGGGTCTCCGCGCCCTCCCGCCGCAGCACCTCGCGCTCCTGGCGGACCATCGCGAGCCGCAGGGCGGCGACGGTCGCCAGGTGCTGCACGACGGCCAGCCCGGCCGGACGGGCGCCCGCCCGTTCCAGCGCCACCAGGTAGCCTGCCGCGCCACCCGGACCGAGGACCGGCAGCACGAAGCCGCCCGGCACGGTCGGCGGGGCGTCCGGGTTCGCCGGCAGCACCGAGAGGTCCTCGGGAGCGGCGACGCCGGGCAGCAGCGGGCGCCCCTGGGGAGCGCACAGGAAGAGGCGGTAGCCGCTGAGCTGCTCCAGGCGGGCGAAGAGCGCGGGGATGTCGAGGTTCTCCTCGGCCATCCAGCGCAGCGCGCCGAAGACCTGGAGCTGGGCGCCGAGCCGTTCGGCGGAGTTCTCGCTGACCGCGGCGGCGACCTCCTGCGCGATGGTGACGAAGGGGACGGCGAGCGGCACCTCCAGCACCGGGAAGCCGCGCTCCTCGGCCGCGGCGAGGAAGGCCGGCCGCAGCGGCGGGGTCCGCAACCGGGTGCTGAGCACCAGCGCCGCCACGCCCGCGTCGTCGAGCCGCTCCAGGTAGCGTCGCTGCGCCTCGCCGCCGCGGGGCACGGCGAGACCCACGGTCATCAGGACCTCCGAGCCCTGCAGCCAGGGCGTGGGGTCCTCCAGCTCGCTGACGTGCGCCCAGGAGACCGTGCGGCCCAGGCCGCCGCCGCCCGCGAGCAGGCGGATCTGCAGCGCCGGGAACGACAGCAGGTCACCGACGGTGAGGACGGAACGAGACGCGGCTTTGTGGTCGGACACAGGGCAACTGTAGTTCTTTGTGCTGTCGACAATTGACCCTGGTCGGCGGCCGTCCGCAGACTGAGGCATCCCCCGGCCGGCGGAATCACTCGCTCCGCCCAGGGGTCCGCCCACCCGGCGGTGCACGCCCCCCTCACGACAGGAAGGTGCCCGATGACGACCCAGCCCCGTGGACCCGTGGACTCCTCCCGCGTTCCCCGCTACGCGGGACCGGCGACCTTCGCCCGCCTGCCGCGGCTGGACGAGGTGCCGCGCGCGGACATCGCCGTCGTCGGAGTTCCCTTCGACACCGGTGTCTCCTACCGGCCCGGCGCCCGGTTCGCCCCGGCCGCGGTGCGCGAGGCCTCCCGGCTGCTGCGCCCCTACCACCCGGGGCTCGACGTGTCGCCGTTCGCGACCGCGCAGGTCGCCGACGCCGGTGACATCCCGGTGAACCCGTTCGACATCGACGAGGCGATCGCGACCGTCCAGCAGGAGGCCTCCCGCCTGCAGTCCGACGGCACGAAGCTGGTGACCATCGGCGGCGACCACACCATCGCGCTGCCGCTGCTGCGCGCGGTCGCCGAGCGGCACGGACCGGTCGCCGTCCTCCACTTCGACGCCCACCTCGACACCTGGGACACCTACTTCGGTGCCGAGTACACCCACGGCACCCCGTTCCGCCGCGCCGTCGAGGAGGGCATCGTCGACACCGAGGCGCTCAGCCACGTCGGCACCCGCGGCCCGCTGTACGGCAAGCGGGACCTGGAGGAGGACCGCCGGCTCGGGTTCGGCATCGTCACCTCCTCCGACGTGCTGCGCCGCGGCGTCGACGAGACGGTGGACGCGCTGCGGCAGCGCATCGGCGACCGGCCGCTGTACGTGTCCGTCGACATCGACGTCCTCGACCCCGCGCACGCCCCCGGCACCGGCACCCCGGAAGCGGGCGGCATGACCTCGCGCGAGCTGCTGGAGATCCTGCGCGGCCTCGCCGGACTCCACCTCGTCGGCGGCGACGTCGTCGAGGTCGCCCCCGCCTACGACCACGCCGACATCACCTCCGTCGCAGCGTCCCACGTCGCCTACGACCTGATCAGCCTGTTCACCCTGGACTCCGCCGGCCCTCGCGAGGAGCAGACATGACCCCCAGCCACCAGACGGAGCAGCACGACGCCCCGGCGCTGACCGAGATCGAGACGTACGGGGTGGAGCGCATCCCGGACGCCGACCGCACCGCGCGGCCGCTCGACCTGTTCCGGGTCGCCTTCGGCGGCGCGAACACCTTCGCCACCTGCGTCCTCGGCGCCTTCCCGATCCTGTTCGGGCTCTCCTTCTGGCAGGGCCTCGCGGCCACCGGCCTCGGACTCGCCGTCGGCGCGCTGATCCTCGCGCCGCTGGCCGTCTTCGGCCCGCTGAACGGCACCAACAACTCGGTGTCCTCCTCCGCCCACCTGGGCGTGCACGGCCGGGTCGTCGGCTCCTTCCTCTCCCTGCTCACGGCGGTCGCGTTCTTCTCCATCTCCGTGTGGTCCTCCGGCGACGCCCTCGTGGGGGGCGCGCACCGGATGTTCCACCTCCCGACCGACGACGGCGTCTACGCGCTGGCGTACGGGCTGTTCGCCGCGCTGGTGCTGACGGTGTGCATCTACGGCTTCCGGTTCATGCTCTTCGTGAACAAGATCGCGGTCGCCGCCGCATCGCTGCTGTTCGTGCTGGGCCTCTTCGCCTTCGGGGGCGACTTCGACCCCGGCTACCAGGGCAGCTTCCACTCGCTGAGCACCCCCGGCTTCTGGCCGGCGTTCATCGGCTCCGCGCTGATCGTGCTCTCCAACCCGGTCTCCTTCGGCGCCTTCCTCGGCGACTGGGCCCGCTACATCCCCGCCGACACCCCGCGCCGCCGGGTGATGGGCGCGGCCTTCCTCTCCCAGACGGCGACGATCCTGCCGTTCTTCTTCGGCCTGGCGACCGCCTCGATCATCGCCGCGAAGGCGGGGAACTTCCTCGACCCGAGCGCCCCGGACTACGTCGGCGGACTGCTCGCCGTCTCGCCCTCCTGGTACTTCCTGCCGGTCTGCCTGCTCGCGCTGATCGGCGGCATGTCCACCGGCACCACCTCGCTCTACGGCACCGGCCTCGACTTCGCCAGCGTCTTCCCGAGGTTCAGCCGGGTGCAGGCGACCGTGTTCATCGGGGTCCTGTCGATCAGCTTCATCTTCGTCGGCCGCTTCGCCGCCAACCTGACCCAGTCGATCTCCACCTTCGCGACGCTGATCATCGTCTGCACCGCGCCGTGGATGGTCATCATGACCCTGGGCTTCCTCACCCGCCGCGGCTGGTACGACCCCGACTCGCTGCAGGTCTTCAACCGCCGTCAGCGCGGCGGGCGTTACTGGTTCACGCACGGCTGGAACTGGCGCGGCATGAGCGCCTGGCTGGTCTCCGCCCTGCTCGCGGTCCAGTTCGTCAACCTCCCCGGCCAGTTCGTCGGCGCCCTCGGCGACCTCGCGGGCGGCGTGGACATCTCGCTGCTGGTCGGCCTGGGCCTGGCCGCGGTCCTCTACCTGGCCCTGCTGTGGCTCTTCCCCGAACCCCGCGCGGTGTTCGGCCCCGAGGGCCCGCGGCTGGTGCCCGCCGTCGACACCCCGGTGCCGCCGATCACCGCCGCCGACGGCGCCCCCGTCGTCGCCCCGGAGCCGGCGGAGGTGTGAGCGGGGTGCGCCTGATCGACCTGTCCGTGCCGCTCCGCACCGGCATGCCGGTCTACCCCGGCGACCCCGAGGTGGACATCCGGCCCGCGCTCACCGCGGCCCAGGACGGGGTCAACGTCCTCCAGGTGCACATGGGTTCGCAGTCCGGCACGCACGTGGACGCCCCCTCCCACATCGAGGACGGCCTGCCCGCGCTGGACCAGCTGCCGCTGGACCGGTTCGACGGCCCCGCCCACGTCGTCGACGCCCGGGGCCTGGCGCCCCGGGCGGGCATCGGGGCCGACCTGCTCGCCCGCGTCCCGGCCGGCCGGATCGTGCTGATCGCGACCGGCTGGTCGGCGCACTGGGGCACCGGCGCCTACCACGACCACCCCCACCTCACCGAGGAGGCGGCCGCCCTGCTGGTCGCCCGGGGCGTGCGCACGGTCGGCATCGACGCCCTCAGCGTCGACCCGACGCCCGGTGAGACGCTGCCCGCCCACCGTGTCCTGTGCGGCGCCGGCGCCGTCATCGCCGAGAACCTCACCCGTCTCGCCGAGGTCCTCGACGCCCAGCACGCCGGCCACGACGTCCACGTCAGCCTCTTTCCCCTGCACCTGCCCGGCGCGGACGGCGCACCCGTCCGCGCCGTGGCCCGGATCTCGGAGCCGAATCCTTGAGCCACGACCACGACCACGACACCGCCCTCGCCGCGGCCGACGCCCTGATCGCCGCCTTCGCCGAGGGCCGCACCGACGACTACTTCGACGCCTTCGCGGCCGACGCGACCTTCGTCTTCCACACCACCGACCGGCGGCTGGACTCCGCCCAGGAGTACCGGGCGCTGTGGCAGAAGTGGAGCGACGAGGACGGTTTCCGCGTCCTGTCCTGCGACTCGGCCGACCGCCGCCTCCAGCTCCTCGGCGACACGGCCGTGTTCACCCACGCGGTGACCACCCGCATCGCCACCACGGCCGGCGAGGAGGTGCTGCGCGAGCGCGAGACCATCGTCCTCCACCGCACCGCCGACGGGGCCTGGCAGGCCGTCCACGAGCACCTCTCCACCGACCCCTCCGCCTAGCCGCAGACCCCGGCCAACCGCTTCCGCCGCGGTCCCTCGGCGCTCCCTGAAGGGGTGCGGGGAACGGCGCGATCAGCCGCGACGGTGCCGCGGTCGGATGACGGTGTCAGTCGGTTCAGCCGGGGTCCGTCGGCGCTTCCTGAAGGGGCGCGGGGAACGGCGCGATCAGCCGCGACGGTGCCGCGGTCGGTGACGGCACTGCGCCGCTCGCACCGGACCGCTCAGGCGGACTCCGCGCCACCCGGCACCGCCTCCGGCGCCGAATCCGCCCTCGACGGCAGGTGGTTGAAGAGCAGGTTCAGGACGAGCGCGGTCACGCAGCCCGCGCTGATGCCGCTGTTCATCACCGTCTGGAACCAGTCCGGGAACCTCGCGTAGACCGTCGGCACGCCCACCGGCAGCACGCCGACCGCCACCGAGACGGCCACCACCGTCAGGTTGCCGTTGCCGCGGAAGTCGACGGCCGCCAGGGTGCGCACGCCGCTCGCCGCGACCGTGCCGAACATCACCAGCCCCGCGCCGCCCAGCACCGGCGCCGGAATCGCCGCCACCACCGCGCCCAGCTTGGGCAGCAGACCGAGCAGCACCAGGATGCCGCCGGCCGCCGCGACCACCCAGCGGGAGCGCACCCGGGTCATGCCGACCAGGCCCACGTTCTGCGCGTACGCCGTGTACGGGAAGGTGTTGAAGACACCGCCGAGGACGGTCGACAGGCCGTCGGCGCGCAGCCCGTCGGCGAGGGAGCGCGGCTCGACCGTGCGGCCGGTCAGCTCGCCGACCGCGAGCAGGTCACCGGTCGTCTCGGTCATCGTCACCAGGGCCACCACCAGCATGGAGACGATCGCCGACGCCCGGAACGCCGGCGCCCCGAAGTGGAACGGCGTGCTGATGCCCAGCCAGTCGGCGTCCCCGACCCCGCCGAAGTCCGTGAAACCCAGGGGCACCGCCACCGCCAGGCCCACCGCGATGCCCACCAGCACCGCGATCCGGGCGAGGAAGGCGGGCGCGAACCGCTGCACGCCGATCACCACCGCGAGCACGAAGGCCGCCAGCGCCAGGTTCCTCGGCTCCCCGAAGTCCTTCGCGCCCACGCCGCCCGCCGCCCAGTTGCCCGCGACCGGCAGCAGCGAGACCCCGATGATCAGGATCACCGTGCCGGTGACCAGCGGTGGGAAGAAGCGCAGCAGCCGGCCGAAGACGGGCGCGAGCAGCATGATCGCCAGACCGGCCACGATCACCGAGCCGTAGATCGCGGGGAGGCCGCCGCCCGTGGTGCCGATGAGGACCATCGGCGAGACCGCCGCGAACGTGCAGCCCTGCATGATCGGCAACCGGACGCCGAAGCGCCAGAAGCCGACGCACTGGATGAGGGTGGCGATACCGCACACCAGCAGGTCGGCGGTGATCAGGTAGGCCAGGTCGGCGGGTGACAGCTTCATCGCGCCGCCCACGATCAGCGGCACGGCGACCGCGCCCGCGTACATCGCGAGCACGTGCTGCAGGCCGAAGGCGGCCAACTGCCCTACGGGTGGGACCTCGTCGACGGGATGGACGGAGGCGCTGGTGGGGGCCATGGGGACTCCAGAGCGGGGATGACATCCGGACACCACGAGACGGTAAGCGGGTTGAACAGTTTGTTGATGTCCGGCTCGTTGCCGCTACGTGTCAGGCCCACCTGATCGCGTGCGACTCCGCTACGACCCCGAGCGCGCCGCCGTCAGCAGGGAGTTCCAGTCGGCCAGCTTGACCACGCTCCGCCCGAGCCGGGCACCGAGCGCGGCCTCGGCCCGCTCGATCGCCTGCCATCCCGCCCACCCGACCGGCTCGATGCCCGCCGAGCGCAGCGCGGCGACCGGATCCTCGGGCACCTCCTTGCGCAGCAGGGCGGGCGCGTCCGCCAGGAGGGAGGTCACCGTCTCCTTGGCGTCGGGCCGGTTGGTGCCGATGACACCGGTCGGGCCGCGCTTGATCCAGCCGGCCACGTAGTCGCCGGACGCGCCGAAGCAGCTGTGCAGGACCCGGCCCGCCTCGTGGGGCACGGTGCCGCTCTCCTCGTCGAACGGGAGCCCGTCCAGCGGCACCCCGCGATAGCCGACCGACCGCAGCACCAACTGCGCCTCGACCGTCTCGAACCGCCCGGTGCCGCGCACCCCGCCGTCCCCGTCCGGTTCGGTGCGCTCGAAGAGCACCGCGCCCACCCGTCCGCCGTCGCCGAGCAGTTCGACCGGGCGCAGGAAGAAGCGCAGCCGGATGTGCCGGTCCGCGCTCCGGTCGCCGGCCTCGCCCCAGCCGCGCAGCACCTCCACGTTGCGGCGCTGGGCGGCGGGCAGCGCGGACGGGTCGGCGCAGGCCGGGTCGAGCGCCAACTCGGCCGGATCGACGCGGACACCGGTCCCCGGGAGCCCGGCGAGCTCGCGCAGCTCCTTGGTGGTGAACCGGGCCTGCGAGGGGCCCCGACGGCCCACCACGTGGACCTCTTCCATGCGGCTCGCCGCCAGCGCCGTCAGCGCCTCCTGCGGCATGTCGGTGGGGCTCAGCTCGGCCGCGCCCCGGACCAGCATCCGGGCCACGTCCACCGCGACGTTGCCGACCCCGATCACCACCGCCGACCGGGCGTCGCGCACGAACCCGGCGTCGATCGCGTCCGGATGCGCGCTGTACCAGGAGACGAACTCGGTCGCCGACCAGCTGCCCGGCAGCTCCTCGCCGGGAATGCCGAGCCGCCGGTCGGTGGCCGCGCCGACGCAGTACACCACCGCGTGGTACAGCTCCCGCAGCCGCTCCACCGGCAGCCCGCCCGCGCCCCCGACCCGGACGCCGCCGAGGAACCGCACCCGCTCGTGCTCAAGGACGGCGCGCAGGTTCCCCTGCAGCGACTTGATCTTCTCGTGGTCCGGGGCGACGCCGTAGCGCACCAGTCCGTACGGGCACGGCAACCGGTCCAGGACGTCCACGCGGACCGTGGGGTCGAGCTGGACGAGGTTCTGGGCGGTGTAGCACCCGCTCGGCCCGGAGCCGACGACGGCGACACGCAACACAGGGGGACTCCTTGCCCGAGGGGCTGGTGGCTCCAGCATCCCACCGGCCCGGCCCCCTCGACAGGGGCCGCAGGGGTGACGCGGACGCGCGCCCACGGTCGCCTGGTGCGATCATCTGACCGCACGTGCGTGGACGGTGCGCCCGACGCCGACTAGCCCGGTCCGGACCCGGAGCCGGACCCGGACCCGGAGCCGGGCTGGGACCGGTCCTCGGTCGCGAAGAACCGGGACAGGTCCTGCCGCTCGGTCGCCGGCGCGGATTCCGGGGGAGTGCCCAGCTCCCAGTCGAGCCCGTAGCGCTCGAACAGCTCCGCCCGCAGCGCCGAGATCGGCATCGGCACCCCGGGCACCAGCGCCGCGTAGACCGCTCCCATCAGCATCGCGCGCAGCATGGGGTAGTCGACGTCGACCCGGTGCGAGCCGTACCGGGTGACGGTGTCGCCCAGCAGTTCCGCCAGCCTGCGCTGCTCGGGACACTGCACGAACCCCTCGCCCTGGAGCAGCCCCGCCATGTGCTGGCGCATCAGCACCGGCCGGTCGTGGGCGAGTCCCAGGATCGCGTCGATGGCACGGGCCAGCCGCTCCCGGCCGTCCTCGGTGCGCGGCTCGTGCTCCAGCGCCTCCTCCAGCGTGCGGTGCATCAGCCGGTGCACGGCGGACTGGACCAGCTGGCGCTTGCCGGGGAAGTAGTACGACACCAGGCCGCGCGCCGAGCCCGCCCGGTCCGCGATGGCGCCCAGTGTCGTCGCCTCGAAACCGTGCTCGTCGACCAGCTCCACCGCGGCCTGCAGCAACCGCTCGCGCGATCGCCTGCGCAATTCTTCATTGACCGAGGGGCTGCGGGGGGACATCCTGGAACTCCTGCGTTGACTGGCTGCCAGCCAACTATAATCGACGCAGCGGGGCTCCGCCCTGCGCGGGCCCTGCTCAGGGCTGCCGTCCGCCCGGGGCGACACGGGGGAGCGTCTCGGGCGGGCGGTGCGATCGTTCAGGCCTGGGTGGGCGCGGCCGGTCGGCGGGCCACGCCCACCAGGTCCAGGACCGCCAGCAGCGCGTCCGGCCGGTCGGCCGCCGGCAGGTGGTCCACGAAGTGCACCCGGCAGCCGAGCGCCGCCGCGCCGCCGTCGGCGGGTCTGCTGTCCCCGACCATCAGCGTCTCGGCCGGCGCCGCTCCGAGCGCCTCCAGCGCCACCGTGAAGAGCCGCGGATCCGGCTTCTGGACACCGTGCTCGTACGACAGCACGTAGGCGTCCACATACGCGTCGAGCCCGTGCTCGCGGAAGACCGGGCGCAGGTCCCAGCCGATGTTGCTGACCACGCCGACCGCGATCCCGTGCTCGCGCAGCGCGCCCAGCACCCGGGCGGCGTCCGGGTACGGCGTCCAGGCCCGCGGGTCCATGTGCCGCTCGTACAGCGCGTCGTGCAGTGCCGGATCCGGCAGCACCACCCGCCGGGACAGGCCGGTGTACGCGGCCCGGTGCAGCTCCGCGCTCTCGTCACGCACCGCCCACACCGCGGCCAGTTCCTCGGGCAGCGCGGCCGGGGAGGCTCCGCCGGGTTGCGCCCCGGCCACCTCCAGCGCCCGCGCGGCCCGCGTCAACTCGGCGTCGGTCAGCGGTAGATCGGCCTCGGCGAGCACCGCCCGCAGCCAGGATTCGGCGGACTCGATCCGGAAGAGGGTCCCGGAGAAGTCGAAGAGCACGGCAGTCATGCGCCGGACTCTACCGACGGCCGCACGGCAGTCATGCGGCGGTGCTGCCGACGGCCGGGTGCGGCGCCGGCTACGGGTGAGGGTGTCCGCGGCCGTCGCGCTCCCACTCGTACGCCAGGACCGCCAGCGCCACCACCAGCGCCCCGAGCAGCCAGCCGCCGAGCACGTCGGAGGGCCAGTGGACGCCGAGCCACACCCGGGTCAGGCCCACACCGACGACCGAGAGCCCGGCCGCGGCCAGCGCCGTGCGCCATATCGCGCGTCGGGTGCCGCAGCGGTGCAGCAGCCACAGCAGCAGGCCGCACACCACCGTGGCCGTCATGGTGTGCCCGGACGGGAAGGCGGCGTAGTGGGCCGAGTCGACCGGGTCGGGCCACACGGGGCGCGGACGGCCGACGGCGGCCTTCAGGGACTGCTGGGCGACCGTGCCGAGCGCGCAGGTCAGGGCGAGCCACAGGGCGGTCCACCAGGCCGCGTGCCGCCACACCAGCCAGACCGCGACCGCCGCGCACAGCAGGCGCATGGTCAGCGGGTCCCACACCCAGTCCGTCAGGACCCGCAGCACCTGCGTGGTGGCGTGGTCCGCCACGGCCCAGCGGTGGGCGGCGCCGGCGATGTCCTCGTCCACCGCGACCAGGGGCGGCCACTCGCCGGCGACGAGGGCGAGCAGCAGCGCCGAGGAGAGGGCGAGCACGGCGGTCGTGAGAAGGGGAGCGGGGCGGTCGCTGGGCGGGGGGCGCATGACGCGATCTTTGCCGAATCATTGCCCTCAGGGCAATTCCCCTGCCGGCCCCGGCTTCACCCGAGGGCGCGCAGGCTCGGTACCAGTGCGACCAGTACCGGGATCACCGGGACCAGGGCGGCCGTCGCGGTCAACCGCAGCCGGTGCCCGGCCGGGAGGCGGTCCGGGGCGGTGAGCAACCGGTGGACCCGCTGCGGGACATGGGCGTGCGCGGTCGGTCCGGGGCCGAACACGCCCCGGTCCTCGTTGAGTTCGACCAGGGCGAGGGCGGTGGTGAGACGGCCGTGGCGCCGGGAGGCCACGTCGTCGGCGGCCAGTTCGACCAGCCGGTGCATCTCGTCGCGGAACGCGGCGAACACCGGGACCTGCGGGAATCCGCCGGCCAGCGCGTCCGAGCAGTGCAGCAGCCAGTCGTGGCGGGCCTGGGCGTGGCTCTGCTCATGGGCGAGGACCGCGTCCAGCCGGCTTCCCTTCAGGCGGCGCAACGCACCGGTGGTGACGACGAGTCGGGGTGCGGCTCCGGGCAGCCACCAGGCGTCCGGACGGTCCCCCTCCAGCACCACGAGCCGGCCGTCGGCCGGTTCCTCCCCGGGCAACAGCGGCGCGCGGAGCAGGAGTTCGGCCCGTTCCCGGCTGCGCCTCGACCTGGCCCGCGCGATCTCCCGGACCAGCATCGCCCCGCTCCACAGCCCGGCGCAGGCGAGGGCCACCGCGGTCACGGCCGCCCAGGGGCCCGTCGTTCCCGGCGCGTACGCGTCCGCCACCCCGCTCGGGGCGCTCGCGAACACGTGGCCGCGCACCGCCTGCCAGGCGGCGGCCGCGCTCAGCGTCATCGACAGGGCGCAGCACAGCAGGACGGCCGCCACCACGCACTGCCACACCCACAGCGCGACCACCGGCTCCCGGTCCGTCCAGTCGGCCCGGGCCAGCAGCCGGGGGCCGGTCACGGCGGTCAGGGCGCCTAGCAGCAGCAGTGCCACGGGGACCATCATGGCCAGCACCCTATGAGCGGGGAACCGCCCGCGGGTACAGCCGGCCGGGCTGAAGTGACGCAGACAACGTCCGCGCCGCGGGAGTTGTCGCGTCCTCACAGCGCCAGCAGCATCGCCACCATGCCGATCCCCATCGACAGCCGGCACGCCCGCGCCAGCTCGGGCCGGTCGCCCCACCGGAGCGCACCCGCCCCGGCGGCCACCGCGACCGGGACCAGCCGGGCGCCGGACACCAGGACGTAGCCGGTGAAGTAGAGCAGCAACGGCCCGGTCACCAGCGGGACTCCGGCGCCGCCGTGATGACGGGCGCCGGGGGCGGCCGCCATCGCCACCGCCATGTAGACCATCGCCGCAGCCCCCACCAGATGGTGCAGGTGGTGCGGACTGCTGCGGGCGCTCCACAGGGCGCGCAGCGCGGCCGCGCCGAAGACCGCCGCGTACAGCGGCCATGCCCACCCCGGCGGGGTGAACACCGTCGCGGGCACGGCCATGACGGCCATGCCGAACCCCATCAGCGCCTCACCTCCTGCGGCGCGCCGCTGCTCCTCGACTCTGCTGCGCATCCGCAGCAGGCAGTAGGCCCCGGTCGCCGCGCACAGCGCCACCAGCAGCCAGCCGGGCGAAGCCGGTCCGTGCACGGCGCACCTCCCCGCTCGACGTCGCGTCGAGGGATGCGATGCCCCAGCCGTGCGGCGCGCACGCGAGCGCAAGGATGTACACGGGGAGCATTCGCCGGAGCACAGCCGGTGACCAGGACTGTTCCAAAGTGTTTTACGAGTAAAACACATGCTAAATTGATGGAATGAGCACCACGACCGCCGCCGCCACCCGCCGCCTGCCCCTCGCCGGTGCGCTGCGCCTCGGCCGGCCCTCCGACATCTGGTTCAAGCCCGCCTGCAGCGTGGTCGCCGCGATCGCCCCGCCCAACCTGGCCTTGCTGGCCCTCGGCCGCCTCGACCTGGCGATGTACACGATGGCCGGATCGCTGTGCGCCCTCTACGGCCACCACCGCCCCTATGCCGCCCGCGCCCGCGTCCTGGCCGGGGTGGTCCTCGGCATGGTGGCCGGCCTCGCCCTCGCCCTGACCGCCGCCTCGCTCACCACGAGCGGAGCCGCGCTGGTCACCGTCGGCGCGCTCATGGCCGCCGCGCAGAAGGTCCTCTGCGACGCCACCCGCGTCGGACCGCCCGGGAACGTGATCCTCACGTTCATCAGCTCCGCCGCCCTGTTCGCCCCCCAGTCCCTCGGCCAGGTGCCCGGCCACACCGGGCTCGCCCTCGCGGCGGGCGCCTGGGCCTGGCTGGTCGGCATGGGCCCCGGGCTGCTGCGCCCGCACGGCCCCGAACGCCGGGCCACCGCCCACGCCCTGAACGCCGCTGCCGCCTATGCCGACACCCGCGGCACCGGCGCCGGCCACGACCGGGCCCGTGCCGTCGCGGCCGCCGCCGTCCAGGCCGCCTGGCAGTCCCTGCTCGCCACCGGCACCCGCACCGACCGCACCCGGCGCGCCCTCGAACACCTCGTCGTCCGTGCCGAGGTCGCCCTCGCCGCCCCCGCCGACGCCGACCCGGGGTCGCTCCGCGGCTGGGCCCGCCACCTGCGCGGCACCGGCCGCGTCCCGCGGGTCGCCGGAGCCGACGACGAACTCCTCGGTGTCGACGCTGAACGCGCCGTGCCGCAGCGCCCGTGGTGGCGCCGGCTCGGTCCGCTCACCCCGCTGGCCGCCCGCACCGTGCTCGGCTGTGCCCTGGCCGGCTACGTCTCCCTCGCCCTGGGCGTCGGCCGCCCCTACTGGGCGCTGGTCACCGCCGCCTCCCTGTACCAGGCCAACGTCACCCTCACCTGGAGCCGGGGCGTCCAGCGGGTCGTCGGCAACCTCCTCGGCGTCCTCGTCTTCGCCGCCGTCGTACCGCTCGCCCAGTCCCACCCCGTGGCCCTGGTGCTGTGCTGCCTCGTCCTCAACTTCGCCACCGAGGCGCTGATCGGCCGCAACTACTGGCTCGGCAGCGTCTGCGTCACCCCCATGGCCCTGCTCGTCACCGAGTTCGCCCGCACCCAGGACGCCGGGCGGCTGATCACCGAACGGATCGTGGACACCCTGGTCGGGGCGCTGGTCGGCTTCGCCACCGCCGTGGTCGTCACCAACCGCCGGGCGGGCGACCGTGTCGAGCACGCTCTGAGCGCCGTCGAGCGGGCCCGCGAACAGGCCGCACGGCTGCTCGCCGGTCCGCGGCCGGCCCCGCGCGCCCTGGAGACCGCCCGCCGCACCCTGTCCGCCGCCCTGGCCGACCTGCGCGCCACCGTCGACGCCGCGTCCGGCGAGTGGTGGCAACGCGCGCTGCCCCAGGAGCGGGTCGTGCTCGCCGAGCAGTCCGGACACCGTACGCTCGCCGCGACGGTACGACGCCAGGAAGCGCACTCCTGGGACGGCGCGAGGACAACGGAGGACGTACGGCCATGACGGCGACCAGCGGACGACCGGCGGCCGGAAGCGACGGGGGAAGGGGTGCGGGGGGCCCGGACGACACGGTCGCGGCCGTCGTCCGGCAGTGGCGGAGCGTCCACCCCGCGCTGGACACCGGGCCGATGGAGGTCATCGGCCGGATCAACCGCTGCGCCGCCCTCCTCCAGCAGGCCGAGGACGCCCCGCTGCGCCGGGCCGGACTCAGCCGTCCCGAGTTCGACCTGCTCGGCGCGCTCCGCCGCACCGGCCACGAGCTGACCCCGAGCGAGCTCGCCAAGGAGACCTTCTCCTCCGGTGCGGCCGTCACCAAACGCCTCAAGCAGCTCACCGAGCGCGGACTGGTCGAGCGGCGCGGTGACGCCCGGGACCGCAGGGTCGCCCACCTGCGCCTCACCGACGCGGGCCGCGACCTCGTCGACGGCATCCTGCCCGAGCAACTCGCCTACGAGACGGCCGTGCTGTCCGTCCTCGCCCCTGCGGGGCAGGGCGAACTGGCGGGACTCCTCGCGGAGTTGCTGGGCCGCCTGGAGGGACGGGCGGCCGCCCTGCGGGCCTGACCGGGCGGTTCGCGAACCGTCGGCCGGTCCCGCCGCCGGCACTGCCGGTCAGATCTCCGGCCGGTAGCGCAGCGGGTGGTCGGACGGCACCTCCACCAGGGCGATCCTGATGCCGTCCGGGTCGGCGATCCACATCTCGACCAGGCCCCATGGCTCCTTCACGGGCGGCCGCACGATCTCGACGCCCTTGGCCGACAGTTCCTCGTGCGCCGCCGTGACGTCCGCGACCTGCAGCCACAGCTGCACGGCGGGTGACGCCGGGGAGTCCGAGCGGCCGGAGACCTCCAGGAACCCGCCGCCGAGGAAGTAGACCGTGCCGCGCTGCGGGCCCTCCCCGAACTCGCGGTAGACGCCGAGGCCCAGCCGCTCGCCGTAGAAAGCGCGGGAGCGCTCGGGGTCGGTGGGGTGGACCAGCGTACGGCTGCTCAGTACATGCACCATGGGACCGGAGCGTAGTGGCAGGCCGCCACGGGAGCCGGGTGGCGCGAGGGGCCGGGAAACGGAGCCGAGCGGCGGGGATAGGCTCGTGGCCGGCCGGGTCGTGCCTGAGATCGGAGAGACCGCCCATGGAGAACGCCGCCGGACTGACCTTCCGGGACGCCACCGACGCCGACGTGGACGCCCTGGTCGCGTTGATCGAGTCTGCCTACCGGGGCGACGCCAGCCGGGTCGGCTGGACCACGGAGGCGGACATCCTTCAGGGGCAGCGCACCGACTCCGAGGGCGTCCTGCACGTGATCAAAGCCCCGGACGCCAGGCTGCTCACGGTCGAGCGGGACGGCCGGGTCGTCGCCTGCTGTCAGCTCGAACACCGCGGCACCCACGCCTACTTCGGCATGTTCGCGGTGAGCCCCGCCCTCCAGGGCGCCGGTCTCGGCAAGACCGTCATCGCCGAGGCGGAGCGCCGGGCACGCGCGGACTGGGGCGTCACGGAGATGCACATGACGGTGATCTCGGTGCGCGACGACCTGATCGCCTGGTACGAGCGGCGCGGCTACCGCCGTACGGGAGAGATGACCCCGTTCCCGTACGGCGACGAGCGCTTCGGCATTCCGCAGCGGGACGACCTGCGGTTCGAGCTGCTGGTCAAGCCGCTGGTGTGAGGCGGGGGCCGGGTTTCAGGCGGTGAAGCGGGCGGTGCGCTTGATCTCCGGGTAGTCGGTCGTGGCGCCGTCCAGCTGGAGGGCGCGGACCAGCCGCAGGTGGTCCTGGGTGTTCACCACCCAGCCGATCACCCGCAGATCCGCCTTGCGGGCGTGCTCGACGACCTCCAGGGTCAGCCGCCGGATGTTCAGGCAGAGGGTCGCCGCCCCGGCCTCCTGCGCCCGCTCCACCACGTCGGTGCCGTACCGGCTGGCGATCAGCGCGGTGCGCACCCCCGGCACCAGCCGGGCGATCTCGGCGACCGCCTCGTCGTGGAAGGAGGACACCTCGACCCGGGACACCAGGTCCCGTCGCTGCATGACCTCGGCCAGCGCGCGGGCCGCGGCCACGTCCTTGATCTCGGCCTGCAACGGCGTCCGCACCGCTTCCAGGACCTCCTCGAACACCGGCACCCGCTCGCCGCGCCCCGCGTCCAGCGCGCGCAGCTCCTCCAGGGTCTTCTCGGCGATCGGGCCGGTGCCGTCGGTCGTGCGGTCCACCTCCGCGTCGTGCATGACGACCAGGGCGCCGTCCTTGCTGAGATGCAGATCGAGTTCGATCAGGTCGAGGCCGGCCTGCTGGGCGGCGACGAAGGAACGGAGGGTGTTCTCGGGCTCGACGCCCATGACTCCGCGGTGACCGATGGTAAGGAAGTTCAAGATTCAACTCGCTTCCGTCGACGGCGGCGGTGGGGCAGGCGCGCGAACCGTACGACGGACGTCGCTGTCCACGCGGCTGGGCGCAGCCTAACGGCCGTCCGTCGCGATGTACCCGTGCGTACACGGGGGGATTGCCCTGCGGGGTGGGCGGCGTCTGGTCCGTGCCCCGGTCGGCCGTCACCCGGGGGTGGGCGCGTCACGCCGCGCATTGACCGGCTGGATCCGTACGGACCCGCGGGGCTGACACCTCGTCACCGGCCGTAGCGAATGTGAGCGTCTTCACGGTTTCGTACAGGAAAAAGAGCGGTGAAGGTGCGATGGGGCAGGATAATTTCCTGAGGGCCCCCTTGCTGGGAGAAAGCTCGTATGCATACGGTGTCCTAACGGAAGCTTCTCCCGTGGAGGATGGGTCATGACGGAAGTTCTTGTGCAGGTGGGTTCGGAGGACCAGGTTCCTCCCGTGACCAGGGTGGTCGAACACCCGGCGTGGCCCGTGCTCAAGGATGCCGTGCAACGGATCCGGCCATGGCAGTCCAAGGACGGGTCCATCGACTTCGAGGCCGAGGGCGCGCCCGCGCCGGCCGACGCCGACGCGGCCGTACGGCGTGTCGTCGAGGCGGTGGAGGAGCTCTCCCCGCTGCTCCCGCACGACGCCGCCTACCACCGCGCGCTGGTGACGGACCTGCGGCGCTGGGCCGTCGGCGGTTTCCAGGTGCCGGACTTCCTCGACTCGCTGCTCGCCTTCCAGCCCGCCGCGGGCCGCGCGGACGGCCTGCAGCACCTGGTCGTCTTCCCGATGTACACGCAGAACGGCAATCCGGACCGCAACCTGGAGGCGGTCGTGCTGCGCATGGTCTGGCCGGACTGGCTGGCCGAGCTGGAGCGCACCCGCTACGACAACCCGCTGTTCTGCGGCATCAAGTTCGAGGACTTCACGGCCGGGTACGACACCAACTCCGCCGTCCTCTTCCCCGAGACCATCGCCGTGCGCGAAGTGCCGGAACGATTCTCCTGGGGCGGCATCTTCTGCGACCGCGAGGCCGCCCGCTTCCGCCGGGTCACCGACGCGGCCGTGGACGTCCTGGGCCTCGAACTCCCCGAGGACATCGCCGCGATGGTCCACGACCAGACGCGCTGCGAGGAGGCCTTCGTGCTGTGGGACATGGTGCACGACCGCACCCACAGCCACGGCGACCTGCCGTTCGACCCGTTCATGATCAAGCAGCGCCAGCCGTTCTGGATGTACGGCCTGGAGGAGCTGCGCTGCGACCTCACCGCCTTCAAGGAGGCCGTGAAGCTGGCCGCCGAAGGTGTCCCGCAGGCCCGTGACGTCCAGTACGCGGTCCTCTTCGACCGCATGTTCCGCTTCCCGGTCACCGGCGACCGCGTGCGCAACTACGACGGCCTCGGCGGTCAGCTGCTCTTCGCCTACCTGCACCGGCACGACGTGATCCGGTGGACCGACAACAAGCTCGCCATCGACTGGGAGCGCGCCCCGCAGGTCACCAACCAGCTCTGCGCCGAGATCGAGAAGCTCTACAAGGACGGCATCGACCGGCCCAAGCTGGTGCACTGGTTCGCCGGGTACGAACTGGTCGCCACCTACCTCGCCCCGCACCCCGGCTCCAAGTGGGCCAAGGGTCCCGAGGCCCTCGACCTGACCCTCCCGCCGCGCAAGCTGGTGGACGACGTGCTTCCGGACGAGTTTCCGCTGAGCATGTTCTACGAGGCCCTGTCCAAGAAGCTGAAGAACGTGATCGCCGAGACCAAGGGCATCACGGCGGACAGCGCCGAGCCGGTCGCCGCGTGAGCGGCCGGCGCCGGAACACTGCTCAAGAGGGGAAGCACATGGCGGGCAACGGGTCTCTCAGTGGTGCGGTGATCGCGGTGGCCGGAGCCGGCGGACCGGCGGGCCGGGCGACGCTGGTGCGCCTGGCGGAGGCGGGCGCGACCGTCGTAGGGGCGGACAACGATCCGCAGCGCCTTTCGGAGGCCGTGGACGCGGCCCGTTACGCGTCCGGCGGCGCGAGCGTCACGGGCGACACGGTGGACCTGCTCGATCTGCGGTCCACCCGGGACTGGGCCACTCACGTCGAGAAGGACTTCGGCCGCGTCGACGGCCTGGTGCACCTGGTCGGCGGCTGGCGCGGCAGCGAGACCTTCACCAAGACCAGCCTCGACGACTGGGACTTCCTGGAGCTCCTGCTCGTCAAGACCGTGCAGCACACCTCCCTGGCCTTCCACGAGGCGCTGCAGCGCAGCGAGCGCGGCCGGTACGTCCTGATCAGCGCGGCCGCCGCGAGCAGGCCGACCGCGGGCAACGCCGCGTACGCCGCGGGCAAGGCCGCCGCCGAGGCCTGGACGCTCGCCCTGGCCGACTACTTCCGCAAGGCCGGGGGCCCCGAGGGGCCGACGTCCGCCGCTGCCATCCTGGTGGTGAAGGCGTTGGTGCACGACGCGATGCGCGCCGAGCGCCCCAACGCGAAGTTCGCGGGCTTCACCGACGTCAAGGACCTGGCCGAGGCCATCGAGGGCGTCTGGAGCAAGCCCGCCGCCGAAGTGAACGGAAACCGTCTGTGGCTGACCGAGAAGCCGTGAACCCTCCGAAGACCGACGCGCGTCGCCACCACGACCCGCAGGTCCGCGGTTTCGCCAGTGACAACTACGCCGGAGCCCACCCCGAGGTGCTGGCCGCCCTGGCCCTCGCCAACGGCGGCCATCAGGTGGCGTACGGCGAGGACGAGTACACGGAGAACCTCCAGCGGATCGTCCGCAGCCACTTCGGGGCCACCGCGGAGGCCTTCCCGGTCTTCAACGGCACCGGCGCCAACGTCGTCGCGCTCCAGGCGGTCACCGACCGCTGGGGCGCGGTGATCTGCGCCGAGAGCGCGCACATCAACGTCGACGAGGGCGGCGCCCCCGAGCGCATGGGCGGCCTCAAGCTGCTCACCGTGCCCACGCCCGACGGCAAGCTCACCCCGGAGCTCATCGACCGGCAGGCGTACGGCTGGGACGACGAGCACCGCGCGATGCCGCAGGTCGTCTCCATCACCCAGAGCACCGAGCTGGGGACCCTCTACACGCCGGACGAGATCCGGGCGATCTGCGAGCACGCCCACGCGCACGGCATGAAGGTGCACCTGGACGGCTCCCGGATAGCCAACGCGGCGGCTTCCCTGGACGTCCCGATGCGCACGTTCACCAACGCCGTCGGCGTCGACATCCTCTCCCTGGGCGGCACCAAGAACGGCGCCGTGTTCGGCGAGGCCGTGGTGGTGATCAACCAGGACGCGGTCAGCCACATGAAGCACCTGCGCAAGCTGTCCATGCAGCTCGCCTCCAAGATGCGCTTCGTGTCCGTGCAGTTGGAGGCCCTGCTCGCCAGGGACCTGTGGCTGCGCAACGCCCGGCACGCCAACGAGATGGCCCAGCGGCTCGCCGAGGGCGTCCGGGCCGTGCACGGCGTGGAGATCCTGTACCCGGTGCAGGCAAACGGCGTCTTCGCCCGGCTCCCGCACGACGTGAGCCTGCGCCTGCAGAAGCGCTTCCGGTTCTACTTCTGGGACGAGGCGGCCGGGGACGTGCGCTGGATGTGCGCCTTCGACACCACCGAGGAGGACGTGGACGCGTTCGTGGCGGCGCTCAAAGAGGAGATGGCGCGCTAGCCCCACGTGCTGCATAGATATGCGGTCACCTGAAAAGTCATTGACGCTCAGGTGATCGCTTTCCTATGCTCTGCGGGCATGGAGCTGATCCAGAACACCGCCGACCTGTCCGCCTATCTGGCCGCTGACGAGGTCATCGACCACCATCACCCGCTGGTCAGGGAGACCGCTGCCCGGCTGGCGGCGGGAGTCGAAGACTCGTATGGCTATGCACGCGCCGCCTACGCGTTCGTGCGGGACGCCATCCCGCACTCCCAGGACTCCGGCGACCTGCGCGTGACCTGGCGGGCCTCGGACGTGCTGGAGCAGCGCACGGGTGTCTGCCATGCCAAGGCCCACGCCCTCGCCGCCCTGCTGCGCGCCGAGGACATCCCCACGGCCCTGTGCTATCAGCGGCTGGTCCACGACGGCGGTGACGGCCACGTGGTGCACGGCCTGGTCGCCGTCCGCTTCCGCGGCGCCTGGCACCGGCAGGACCCGCGCGGCAACAAACCGGGCGTCGACGCCCGCTTCTCCCTCGACGGCGAACGGCTGGCCTGGATCCCCGACCCCCGGTCCCACGAGGTGGACTATCCGCTCCTGTACGCCGAACCGCACCCGCTCGTGCTCGACGCGCTCCAAGCGGCACCCGACCGCCCGCACCTCTGGCAGACGCTCCCCGGCACCCTCTAGGCATGTGCCGGTCGCGGTGCGTCGGCGGCCGGATCGGCCGGCCCCGCGTCCTCACATCACGCCCATGCCTCGCTTGGCCAGTCGCTTGAGCGCGCGGGAGAACTCGTTGACCAGGTTGCCGAGTTCCCTGTGCAGGCCCCGGACGGCCGCGTGGGCGACGGGGTCCAGGGCGGCGGCGCTGCGCGCCTGGTGCGAGCGGATCGCGCCGTCGACACGGTGGGCCTTGCTGCGGACGATTCCCGGCATCTCGTAGAGCGTGAGCGGATCGGCCGTCATGGAGCACCACTTGGGGGCCGAGCGGGGCAGTGTGGGAGCGATGCGCACCCACTCGTTGGCCGGGGTGAGTCCGTCTAGTGCGGGCATCAGCTGGATCCTGGCCTCGACGAAGGGAGCGGTGAAGGCGAGGAGCTCGGACTGCAGCGGGTCGAGCTGCGGTACGGTCGCGGCCTTGATGCCGCTCATCGACGTGTACCTGGCGCCGAGTGCCGTGGCCACGGCACCCACCACCACACCACTCAGGCCGATCCAGGCCACCGGCACGTCGGACTGGGCCACAGGCTCCCCCAAGGCACTCCGGACACACAGCCGCCTCTGATGATGGCAGGTGCATGAAGTTCGGGGAAGCCGCAGGCGCGCCCGGCGCAGCCTGGCGTCAGATCGCCTCGGCGGCCTTCAGCTGGTCCAGGGTGGGGGCCGTGCCGCCCAGGTGGGCCGGCAGCCACCAGGTGTCCGTGGCGTCCTTCGGGCGGGCGGGGTAGGCGCGCTGGGCGGCCTCCAGCAGCTCCTGGACGCGCTCGCGCAGCCGGCGGGTGATGGCGCCCGCGTACTGGTCCCGGGGAGCCTCGACCGGCTCGCCGACCCGGATGGTGATGGGCAGGTGGTTGCGCTGGAAGTTGCGCGGCTGGCCCTTGGTCCAGATGCGCTGGGTGCCCCACAGGGCCATCGGCACCAGCGGCACGCCGGCCTCCTGGGCCAGGCGCGCGGCGCCCGACTTGAAGCTCTTCAGCGTGAAGGACTGGGAGATCGTGGCCTCCGGGAAGACGCCCACGATCTCACCGGACCTCAGCGAGTCCAGCGCGTGCTGGTAGGCGGCCTCGCCCTGCTTGCGGTCCACCGGGATGTGCTTCATCGCGCGCATCAGCGGACCGGAGATCCGGTGCCGGAAGACCGACTCCTTCGCCATGAAGCGCACCAGGCGTTTCTGCGGGAGGGCCGCCAGGCCGTCGAAGACGAAGTCCAGGTAGCTGATGTGATTGCTCACCAGTACGGCACCGCCGGAGCGCGGGATGTTCTCGGAACCCTGGCAGTCGATCTTGAGGTCCCAGACCTTGAACAGCGTCTTGGCGAAACCGATGACGGGACGGTAGACCAGCTCTGCCATGGGTGGGGCGGACCCTTTCTGCTCTGCCTGGGAAAGGGGCTCCCGGCGGCTAAGTTACGCAGCCGTAGGTTTACGGCGTCTCGCAGATCGTGCCCGAAGAACGGACGGGTAGCCAGCCCTGGTGCCCGGGCGTGGCGAGATTCTCGTCACGTTGGCCCCTTGATCCACCTCGCGCTTTTAACCGGTCTTTACTCCGGGCGGGCCGTCAACCGCCGCATGAGCAGGAACATCTCGCAGCCCAGGCAGTACCCGAATGCCGCATTGAGGAAAGCCGCGGCGAGCGCGAGCCCGGTCGCCGCGAGGCCCAACCACGCGGGGCCCAGGGTGAATCCGACCAGTCCGAGTCCGGCGAAGACCAGTCCCACCGCCTGTGCGAACCGCGGCGGCTCCGGCGGCTCGAACTCCGTCGCGGGGCCGAGCCGCGGCCGTACGGCGGTCCTGAAGACCCAGCCGTACGGCGAGCGGGTCATGCCTCCGGCCGCGCCCAGCGCGAACGCCAGCGTCTGCCAGGCGAGGAGCCAGGGGCTCCGGGTGATGAGCGCGACGGCCAGTACGGCCGTCGTCACGGCCGCCGCGAACCGCGGCCCACGTGCGTCGATGTCCATGAACCAAGGATTCCGCCCCGCGGGCCGGCAGGGGAGCCGGGAATCTTTGCAGTCTCGTGAACGCTTTTCCTCCAGGCGGGCCCGCTCGTGGATCCTTGTCCCGTGACGACCGGACTGGTGGTGTGCGTGGCGGTGCTCGCGACGGCGAGCGTGTACGGAGTGCTGCACAGGCGGCGGAGCGGGAGGGTACGGGTGCGCGGGCGGGACGACGGCAAGCGGCTCGGGGCGGCCGAACTCGGCGGCGAACTGGGTGAACGGGCCACGCTGGTGCAGTTCTCCAGCGCCTTCTGCGCCCCCTGCCGGGCCACCCGGCGGGTACTCGGCGAGGTCGCCGGGATGGTCCCCGGCGTCACCCATGTCGAGATCGACGCCGAGGCCCGCCTGGACCTCGTGCGCGACCTGGAGATCCTGAAGACGCCCACCGTGCTGGTGCTCGACGCGGACGGCCGGGTGGTGCGCCGGGCCACCGGACAGCCCCGCAAGGCGGACGTCATCGCGGCGCTGGGCGAGGCGGTCTGACGGACATGCCGATGACGGTGAGGCACCTCCCATATCCCGGAACGTACTTGACTGGGCGCACCACCTATCGTCAGCCTGACCGTATGCCTCAGGAACTCCTTCTCCACGGGCGGGCCCACGTGGACCTGGCCCGCACCGCGAGCGCGCGCTGTCCGGGCTGTTGAGCAGCCACGGACCCGACCGCCGCCTCTCGAAGAAGGACAATTCCATGACGGCCACGCCCGACCTCGGCACCCCTCAGCTCGCCTCCCCGGACCTGCTCCGCTCGGCCTTCCGGCGGCACGCCGCCGGTGTGGCGGTGATCACCGCACGCGGCGCCGACGGCCCGGTCGGCTTCACCGCCACCTCCCTGAGCTCCGTCTCCGCCGAGCCCCCGATGCTCTCCTTCGGCGTCGGCACGGGTGCGTCGAGCTGGCCCGCGATATCCACCGCCGAGCACATCGGCGTCCACATCCTGGGCGAGCACCAGGCGGAGCTCGCGGCCACCTTCGCGCGCAGCGGCGCCGACCGGTTCGCGGCGCCCACCACCTGGCGCGAAGGCCATGCGGGCGTCCCCGTCCTCGACGACGTGCTGGTGTGGCTGGTGTGCCGGGTCGTCGCGCGCGTGCCGGCCGGGGACCACCGCATCGTCCTCGCCGAGGTGGTCGTCGGTGACCCGTCCCGCGCGGGCCGGCCGCTCCTGTACCACCAGGGCGGCTTCAACGGACTGCGGGACTGATCACACGGCCCCGGTTCCGGGAATCACACGCCCCTCATCCTGCGAACGCGTCGAGTTCCGGTTACGCTGCGTTGCGAAGGTCACAGTTCAAAGCGCTTGCTTAGCGGGCGCGCACTGGCTGTACTGGTGAGTAATATTTCGTTCGGAGCGCGCGGCCGCCCCGACCGGGATCGGCCGCTTCAGGAGCCTATGCTGCCTGCAAGAGGCAGCCCAGAAAAGACGATGCAGTAGGAGAGCCGGCGTGAGCTTGAGGATCGTTGTCACTGTGAAGTACGTGCCCGACGCCACTGGCGACCGGCACTTCGCCGATGACCTGACCGTCGACCGTGACGACGTGGACGGTCTGCTCTCCGAGCTGGACGAGTACGCGGTCGAGCAGGCGCTCCAGATCGCGGAGAACTCGGACGACGACGTCGAGGTCACCGTCCTGACCGTCGGTCCGGAGGACGCCAAGGACGCGCTGCGCAAGGCGCTCTCGATGGGTGCGGACAAGGCGATCCACGTCGAGGACGACGACCTGCACGGCACCGACGCCATCGGCACCTCGCTGGTGCTGGCCAAGGCGATCGAGAAGGCCGGCTTCGACCTGGTGGTCTCCGGCATGGCCTCCACCGACGGCACCATGGGTGTCGTCCCGGCGCTGCTGGCCGAGCGGCTCGGCGTCCCGCAGGTCACCCTGCTCTCCGAGGTCTCGGTCGAGGACGGCACGGTCAAGGGCCGCCGCGACGGCGACGCCGCCAGCGAGCAGCTGGAGGCCTCACTGCCGGCGGTCGTGTCGGTGACCGACCAGTCGGGCGAGGCGCGCTACCCGTCGTTCAAGGGCATCATGGCCGCCAAGAAGAAGCCGGTTCAGTCCTGGGACCTGTCCGACCTCGACCTCGAGGCGGAGGAGGTCGGCCTGGAGGGTTCCTGGACCGCCGTCCAGGACGCCGCCGCACGCCCCGCGCGTACGGCGGGCACGATCGTCAAGGACGAGGGCGAGGGCGGCAAGCAGCTCGCCGAGTTCCTCGCGGGCCAGAAGTTCATCTGAGCCCAGCACTCGCCGACCGCCCCTCAACTGATCCAAGCAGGAGAGCATTCCCATGGCTGAAGTCCTCGTCTACGTCGACCACGTGGACGGTGCCGTCCGCAAGCCCACCCTGGAGCTGCTGACCCTGGCCCGCCGCATCGGCGAGCCCGTCGCCGTCGCGCTGGGCAACGGCGCCGCCGACACCGCCGCCGCGCTGGCCGAGCACGGCGCGGTGAAGGTCCTCACCCACGACGCCGCCGAGTACGCCGACTACCTGGTCGTCCCGAAGGTCGACGCGCTGCAGGCCGCCGTCGGGTCCGTCTCCCCGGCCGCCGTGCTGGTCCCGTCCTCCGCCGAGGGCAAGGAGATCGCCGCCCGCCTCGCCCTGCGCATCGGTTCGGGCATCATCACCGACGCCGTCGACCTGGAGGCCGGCGACGAGGGTCCGGTGGCCACCCAGTCGGTGTTCGCCGCGTCCTTCACCACCAAGTCCCGCGTCTCCAAGGGCATCCCGGTCATCACGGTCAAGCCCAACAGCGCCGCCGTCGAGGCCGCCCCGGCCGCCGGCGCCGTCGAAGGCCTGGACGTGACCTTCTCCGACCAGGCCGCCGGCACCAAGGTGACCGGCCGTACCCCGCGTGAGTCCACCGGGCGTCCCGAGCTGACCGAGGCCGCGATCGTGGTCTCCGGAGGTCGCGGCGTCAACGGCGCCGAGAACTTCGCGATCATCGAGGCCCTCGCCGACTCCCTCGGCGCGGCCGTCGGCGCCTCGCGTGCCGCCGTCGACGCCGGCTGGTACCCGCACACCAACCAGGTCGGCCAGACCGGCAAGTCCGTCTCGCCGCAGCTGTACATCGCCAACGGCATCTCCGGCGCCATCCAGCACCGCGCCGGCATGCAGACCTCGAAGACCATCGTGGCCGTCAACAAGGACGCCGAGGCCCCGATCTTCGAACTGGTCGACTTCGGCGTGGTCGGCGACCTCTTCGACGTCGTCCCGCAGCTGACCGAGGAGGTCAAGGCCCGCAAGGGCTGACCGCCGCCGGGCTGTCCGAGGCCCCCGTGACCGGCACCGGTCGCGGGGGCCTCGTCGTGCGGCCGCCGGCCCGCCGCGGGCCGGGTTCAGCGCAGACTCAGCGAGACCTGTACGGGCAGGTGGTCGCTGGGGAACTGGCCGTGCAGGGAGAACGTGTCCATCGTCGCCTGGTGCGTGGTCACCCCCGGCGAGGTCAGGATCCAGTCGATACGGTCGCCGTCCGGCTTGAGCCGGTGGTAGCCGTGGAAGGTCGCGTACTGGGGGCCGCGGTGCGCCGCCGCGTCCCAGGTGTCGACGAGACCCGCGTCCACCAGGGTGTCGTAGGCCCGGTTCTTGTGGGCGTAGGCGTTGAAGTCGCCGGTCACCACGACGGGCAGCCGCTGGTCGAACTCCGCGATCCGCCGCACCAGGAGCGTGGCGCTGCGCTCACGGGCGTACTGGCTGCGTTGGTCGAAGTGGGTGTTGGCGACGTAGAACTCCCGTCCCTCGTCGGCGAGATCGCGGAAGCGGACCCAGGTGACGATCCGGGGGAAGGCCGCGCCCCAGGTGTTGGAGCGGATGACCTCGGGGGTGTCGGAGAGCCAGAAGGTGTAGTGCTCCACGGGGGCGAGGCGCCGGGTGTCGTAGTAGACGGCGGTCGACTCGTCCCGGCTGCCGCCCTCGCGGCCGGTGCCGACCCAGGCGTAGTGCGGCCCGAGCCCGGCTTCGATGTCGAGCAGTTGCTGGTACAGGCCCTCCTGGGTGCCGATGACGTGGGGGTGCGCGCGGCGCAGCAGTTCGCGCATCACCGGCCGGCGGTCGGCCCAGCTGTTGGGTTCGGCGGTGCTGGCGTACCGCAGGTTGAAGGTCATGACGTCGAGGCGGGGCGCGGGCCGGGACGGCGCCGCGAGGGTGGTCAGCCGACGGCTGCGGGAGGTCGCGGAGGAGGCGGCGGAAGGGGAGATCGCGGCGCTGGACAGCGGCACGGTGACCGCTGCGGCCAGCAAGACCTGCAGTCCCAGCCGGCGGGTGACTCGGCGCTGGTTCGGCACGACGGCTCCTTCAGGGGCGCAAGCCGGACGGGCGGGCGTTGAGGAGTGTGATACCCAAGTGCGTCACGAGCGTGAACATGCCCAGATGGGGGCGTGTCGCCTCGTGGACACGGTGTTGACCGCCCCGAAGACGCCCGGCTACCGTCATTCAACGGATTGTTGATTCCGTACAGTGGAAAACAGGAGGGTACGGGATGGGCCAGGGCCGGCAGGAGAAGGTGGCGACGAGCCTCGCGGGCGCCGTCAGCGAGGAGATCAGCGCCTCCCTCGCACCCGTCGACGCCGAACTGGAGCGCCGCTATCCCGGTGACCCGGTGACCCGGCAGCCCGTCCACACCGTGTACGTGCCCGGCGACGCCTTCGAGGCCGGCACGATCCGCTCCTGGGGCGACCGCGCACTCGCCGCCCTCGACGAACACGCCCCGGACGCCGCCGCGTTCGCCGCGGTCCTCGGCCTGCCGGACGACCTCGCCGAGCCCGTCCACTCCCGGGTCCGCGCCAAACTGGAGCGGGAACCGGTGGAAGACCTGCGGGTCGACTTCGAGGACGGCTACGGCCCCCGCCCCGACGCCGAGGAGGACGAGACGGCCGCCCGCGCCGCCCGGCTGATCGCCGAGGCGTACGCCGAGGGCACGGCGGCGCCGTACATGGGCATCAGAATGAAGTGCATGGAGGCCCCCGTGCGGGACCGGGGCATCCGCACCCTCGACATCTTCCTCACCGGTCTGCTGGCACACGGGGGACTGCCCGACGGACTCGCGCTGACCCTGCCCAAGGTGACCTACCCCGAGCAGGTCACCGCGATGGTCCGGCTCCTGACGGCCTTCGAGAGGACCCATGGACTGGACCCCGGCCGGATCGGGTTCGAGATCCAGATCGAGACCAGCCAGGCCGTCCTCGCCGCCGACGGCACCGCCACCGTCGCCCGGATGATCCAGGCCGCCGAGGGCCGGGCCACCGGCCTGCACTACGGCACCTTCGACTACAGCGCCTGCCTCGGCGTCTCCGCCGCCTACCAGGCCAGTGACCACCCGGCCGCCGACCACGCCAAGGCGGTCATGCAGGTCGCCGCCGCCGGCACCGGCGTACGGGTGTCCGACGGCTCCACCAACGTCCTGCCGGTCGGCCCGACGGCCCAGGTGCACGACGCCTGGCGGCTGCACTACGGGCTCACCCGGCGCGCCCTGGCCCGCGCCTACTACCAGGGCTGGGACATGCACCCCGGCCACCTCCCGACCCGGTACGCGGCCGTGTTCGCCTTCTACCGCGAGGGGCTGGAGCGGGCGGCCGCACGGCTCGCCCGGTACGCCGGCCGGACCGGCGGTGACGTCATGGACGAACCCGCCACCGCCAAGGCCCTCAGCGGCTACCTGCTGCGCGGCCTGGACTGCGGCGCCCTCGACACCGCCGAGGTGACCCGGCTGACCGGCCTGACCCGGGCCGGTCTGGAGGCCTTCGCGCTGCCCCGGCGCGGCGCCCTGACGGCCTCCGGCAAGTAGCGCGTACCGGTCAAGTCACGGCTTTTCCACTGGACTTGAACCGACCCTGTCATCTCCCCGTACTCTGGTGCGCCATTCACGTACGTGTCTCAGGGAACGGGGCTGTGGTGTCGGGTTCGTACGGACAGGCTGACGGGGCCGGTCGCCTGCTGGCAGGGCGGTATCGGGTCGTGGCCCGGCTCGGGCGCGGTGGTATGGGTGTGGTGTGGCTCGCCGTCGACGAGGTCCTCGGCCGCGAGGTCGCCGTCAAGGAACTGCGCGCCTACACCGACAGCGCCGGTCCCGAACTGGCCGACCTGCGGCTGCGGATGCAGCGCGAGGCACGGGCCGCGGCCCGGGTGCGCCACCGCGGGGTGATCGTCGTGCACGACATCGCCGAGGTCGACGGGCGGCCGCTGATCGTCATGGAACTGGTCGACGGCCCCTCCCTGGACGACCTGCTGCGCGAGCGCGGCACGCTCCCGGTGCCCGAGGCCGCCCGCGTCGGCGCCGAGGTGGTGGACGCGCTGGCCGCGGCCCACCGGGTCGGCGTCCTGCACCGGGACGTCAAACCCGGCAACATCCTCCTCGACCGCTCGGGCCGGGTGGTCCTCACCGACTTCGGCATCGCCACCATGGCCGAGCCCGGCGACGGCTCCGCCACCCACCTGACCGGCAGCGGCGAACTCGTGGGCTCCCTCGACTATCTGGCGCCCGAGCGGGCCAAGGGCGCGGCCCCCGGTCCGGCCTCCGACATCTGGGCCCTCGGCGCCGCCCTGTACGCGGCCGTGGAGGGCGCCCTGCCCTTCAGCCGTACGTCCACCTTCTCGACGCTGACCGCGATCGTCGACGAGCCGCTTCCGGAGCCCCGCAGGGCGGGCCCGCTCGCCCCCGTCCTGCGGCGTCTGATGGACAAGCGGCCCGAGGCCCGCCCGGACGCCGAGGAGGCCTTCGAGCTGCTGCGGGCCGTGGCCCGGCAACCGGCCGCTGACACTCCGACGACGGCCCTGCGCGAGCCCGCGCGGCCGGTCGCCGCGCTGTCCGCGGGGCTCGGAACGGCCCCGGAAGCCACCGAGGAGCCCGCCGGGAAGCCGGCGGAAGCGGCAGCCCAGGAGACCTACGGCGGGCTCGCGCACGGCTCGGCCGGGGAAGGCGGTCAGGAAGCCGCCGAAGGCTCCGGACAGGAGGCAGGCGAGGGGCGCGGTCAGGAGGCCGCGGAGGGTCCTGGACAGGAGCCTGGGGAGGGCGCCGGACAGGAGGCCGTGGGAGCCTACGGGCAGCACGCCGTGGAGGGCCGCGGACAGGAGCCCGCGGAGGGGCCTGGGCAGGAGTCTGCGGGGGGCTACGGGCAGCACGCTGTGGAGGGCTCCGGGCAGGAGGTTGTGGAGGCCTACGGGAAGGACGTCACGGAAGGGCGCGGACCGGCTCGGGGGACCGCAGGGGTACTCGCTCGCAGCGCTGCCGAAGGGACCGTCGAAGGGATGGGCGAGGAGCCCGCTGCGGAGCCCGACGACCGGCTCGTCCCGGTGGCCGCCGCCGGACTCTCCGGGGAAGCCGGCATCCTCGGGTCCGGTCTCGTGCCCGCCCGGGGAGCGGGCCCCGAGCCCCGGCCCGGCGCCCTGGACGGCCCGTCGGCACCCGCCCGACCGGGCCCCCGCAGCCGCCGCCGGGCCCGGCTGCTCGTCGTGGCGGCCGTGGCCGTCGTCCTGACGGCGACCGGGCTGACCGTCGCGTTACGCAACGAGCGGGGGCAGACGGCGCGGCCGGACGCGGGGCCGCCCGCCCCGACCATGGCCGGTGCTTCGGCGAGCCTCCGCGGTACCGATGCCGGGCACCCGGCGGACGCGAACCCCGTGGGCCAGGGCGAGGAGACCGGTGCCGTACCGTCCGACGGTGCCACGCACACCGCCGGGGACGTGCCGGCGGGCCTCTCCTCCACCGCGCCGTCCTCCGCGCGGACCTCCGCCCCCGCCTCATCCGGCGGTTCCGGTACCGCCGGTGCCACCCCCACCGCCACCGCCACCGCGACGGCCACCGACCCCACGGGCCCCGACCCGGTCTGCGCGTCCGCGGGCGACGGTATGTACACCTGCCAGGTGCACAGCGCCGCCAAGTCCTACACCGCCGACGGCACCAAGGTCGGCAAGGTCCTGCCGGGCGCCCACGAGTTCTCCTGCCAGGCCGACCTGGGCCGCCGGGCGACGCACGGCGCGTCGACCAACGTGTGGTGGGCCAGGACCGACGACGACAGCGGCAACACCGGTGTGTACATCAGCGACGTCTACATCGAGGGCGGCACCGACGACGAGCCGCTTCCCGGGCTGCCGGTCTGCTGACCGCCGGCGTACCGCTCCAGGCCCGACGCGACCGCCCACCGCCACTCGGCGAACAGTCGCGTGCCCGTTCGGCACAGGGCGGCGTCGGCCCGCGCCCGCGCGCAGAACTCCTCCGGCGTCCCCCCGAACAGCTCTCGCAACTCGGGCGACCGGCTGAGGAGTTCCGTGAGGAGAGCACGCTCGCCGGGATGGCGGCGGGGCGTGCCGGTGCCGTCGTGCAGCACGCCGTGCCGGTTGACGTACGTGTGGACGCCGGGAAGCGCCGTGCCGTCGTCGAGCGTGACGCGGACGGCCGGGGCGGGCAGCCAGGCACGCTGGAAGTTGCCGTCGGGCAGCGGTACGCCCTCGCTCGCGTCGACAGCCCGCAGTTGCCGTCCGTCCAGCCAAAGGACGAACAACTCCCTGACCCCCGAAGGGGACGCGACCGGCGACGCCGAGACATAGCCGACGCGGCTGACGTGCGCGGAGACGCCGACGTCGAGGCCCGCCACCTGGGCGCGCACCATGGGAATGGGCCCGGCGACCGCCGACTCGGCCATCTTGTGCTGGAGTTGGGCGGGGGAGGCGTTGGAGCCGACCGCGAGCACCGGTACCCGGCCGTCGCCGGGCACCAGGCGGTCGAGCGGCAGCAGCCGGTCGCCGTCGAGGAGGGCCGAGGTGCGCGGCCAGGCACCGGGATAGGTCAGCGGATGGTCGCGGGGCGCGCGGTGGAGCCCCAGCTCGGCGAGGGTGTGGCCGGTCACGGCAGGCTCGGCCCGGCGGGCGCGGAGCGGCCGGGCGTCCGGCTCCGTCCGGTGGCGGCGGAGCACGTCGTGGCGCGGCCCGGGGCCCCGGGCAGACGGGCGCTCGTCCTGCGGCTCGGCTGCGTGCGCGTCCGGTGCGTCATGCGCGCTCAGTCCGCCGGGGGCAGTTCGCCCGAGCCGCGGGTGATCAGCCTGGTCGGCAGCTCGATCCGCTCCGGTGCCAGAAGGGTGCCGTCCAGTTGGCGGAAGAGCCGTTCGGCGGCGGTGCGGCCGAGCAGGGCCGCGTCCTGGGCGACGACCGTGAGGCCGGGGTGGAGCAGTTCGGCGAGCTCGATGTCGTCGAAGCCGACGAGCGCGACGGGGCGGGTCTGCTCGGCGAGGACGCGGATCACGGTGACGGTGACCCGGTTGTTGCCCGCGAAGATCGCGGTGACCGGCTCCGGCCCGGTCAGCATCTCCTCGGCGGCCCGGCGCACCCGCTCCGGGTCCGTCACCCCGAGCGAGGTCCATGCCTCCTCGACGGCTATCCCGGCGTCCTCCATCGCCGTCCGGTAGCCGCGCAGCCGCTCGGCCGCCGTGTGGATGCGGGGCATGTCGCCGATGAAGCCGATCCGGCGGTGGCCGTGCGCGATCAGGTGGGCGACCCCGTCCCGGGCACCCCCGTAGCTGTCGGACAGCACGACATCGGCGTCGATCTTCCCGGCCGGGCGGTCCACGAACACCGTCGCCACGCCCGCCCTGATCTCCGGCTCCAGATAGCGGTGGTCGTCGCCTGCCGGGATCACCACCAGGCCGTCCACCCGCCGCGCGCACAGCGCGAGCGCCAGCTCCTGCTCCCGGTCCGGGTCCTCGGCGCTGGAGCCGTTGATGAGCAACGCCCCGTGCGCGCGCGCCACTTCCTCCACCGCGCGGCTCAGCGGGCCGTAGAACGGGTCGGCGAGGTCCTCGAGGACCAGCCCGATGCTCGCGGTGCGGCCCTTGCGCAGCACCCGTGCGCTGTCGTTGCGGCGGAAGCCCAGCGCGTCGATGGCCTCCTGGACCCGGCGCTCGGTGTCCGGGGTCACCCCGGGCTCGCCGTTGACCACCCGCGACACCGTCTTGAGGCCCACACCGGCCCGTGCCGCCACGTCCTTCATCGTCGGCCGGGTCCCGTAACGGGAGCCGGGAAGACGGTCTGCGCGGCGGGAGGTGTCGGGCACGGTGCGGCGTCCTGTCCTGTCGTCCACGGGATGCATGGGCTCACGATCCGGGTCTGAACTCATGGGGTTTGTATCAGGGATACACAGGCTCGTGGGTTTGTATGAGGATGTGGCGTCGAGCATAGAGCCTGGACAACGTTGTCAGATGCAAGGGAGACTGTCCACCGCAATCTCCGGCCTGCGCCCCCACCGCTTGACCGGCCTGTTGTGTCACTCGGCTACTCATGGTTGACGGGGAGAACTGAATCTGATGCACACCGACCTCGTGGCGGCCCTCGACATCGGCGGCACCAAGATCGCCGGCGCGCTGGTGGACGGCCACGGACGGATCCAGGCGCGCGCCCAGCGCGCGACACCCGCCCAGCAGGACGGCGAGACGGTCATGGGGGCCGTGGAGGAGGTGGTCGGCGAACTCGCCGGTTCACCTCTGTGGGGGCGTGCCCGGTCGCTCGGGATCGGCAGCGCGGGCCCGGTGGACGCGTCCGCCGGCACCGTGAGCCCGGTCAACGTGCCCGGCTGGCGGGACTATCCGCTCGTCGAACGGGTGCGGGCGGCCTCCGGTGGGCTGCCGGTCGAGCTGATCGGCGACGGCGTCGCCATCACGGCCGCCGAACACTGGCAGGGCGCGGCCCGCGGCCACGACAACGCGCTGTGCATGGTGGTGTCGACGGGAGTCGGCGGCGGCCTGGTGCTCGGCGGCAGGCTGCACCCCGGGCCGACCGGGAACGCGGGCCACATCGGCCACATCAGCGTCGACCTGGACGGGGACCCCTGCCCGTGCGGGTCGCGGGGCTGTGTCGAGCGGATCGCGAGCGGCCCCAACATCGCGCGGCGCGCCCTGGAGGGCGGCTGGCGGCCGGGTCCCGACGGCGACACCTCCGCGGCGGCGGTGGCGGCCGCGGCCCGCGCCGGCGACCCGGTCGCGGTGGCCTCCTTCGAGCGGGCCGCACAGGCGCTCGCGGCCGGGATCGCGGCCACCGCGACCCTGGTCGAGATCGACATCGCGGTGATCGGCGGCGGTGTCGGCAAGGCGGGGGACATCCTCTTCACGCCGCTGCGCAAGGCCCTCACCGACTACGCGACCCTCTCCTTCGTGCGGCGCCTGACGGTGGTGCCGGCCCAGATGGGCACGGACGCGGGCCTGGTGGGCGCCGCGGCGGCCGCGCTGGCCGCCCGGCCGGACACGCAGGCGGCGGAGGTCTCGGGGTGACGGAGTTCATGGTGAGTGCCCCTGAGGGGACGGCGTAAGGAGACGGCTCGATGTCCCAGCGGAACACCGGTGCCACCAGCCAGGTCGAGA